>JAKAOI010000243.1 GCA_021812265.1 Chloroflexota bacterium
AACTAAGAATAAGGCGGGCAACTTATATGACACACGATATACTTGAGGTTGAAACCCGCACAGGTTTTCAGCGAATACCGCTTATACAAACCCGATACACCATTGGGCGTCTGCCGGGAAATGATATTGTGCTGCCATTTCTGGATATTTCCCGCCATCACGCTGAACTGCGCAAACGCGGTAAAGAGTGGTGGATTACTGATATGGGAAGCACGAACGGAATGCATTTGCAATCTCAAAAACTGGCCAAAGAGTATCGGCTGCGCAATGGTGATACGCTGACTTTGGCGCCATCTATCAGCATTCGTTTTTTACAAACGCAAACCAAACATGATGTAACAGTGGAGGGCACTGTTACCATGCCCGCCATTACACCGGCTTTGCTGCAGCAAACTGCCGCACAGACTGTTGCGGAAATATCTCCCGAGCCGCAGCCTATCAATCAGCTGGCGCGCGCAGTATCGATTCCTGCGCCAAAACGCACAGAAAATACTGGATCGGACGCTGGGGTTGGGCGATCAAACCGGCAAGATTCTAAACCGGAAATTACGCCGTTTTATCCCGAGCAGCGTAGACCGGAGGGACAGTTAGTTGCGCCGCCAACGCACTATTTGGGATCGCTGCGGCGCGACATTCCAATAGATACACCGTTTGCGTTGCAGCGCCGGCAAGCAAATTCCGATGTTTTGCCCAAAACACCGGAAGCGTTGCTGTTTACGTGCACAACTTGTTCCGCGCGCACTGCTCCGGATAGTCCGTATTGTTGGAACTGCCGGCAAACAATAGCGCAGCCGTGCGCCGTGTGCGGCATATGGCTGCTGCCGATTCAAAAAAAATGCCCGCGTTGCCGCACAGCAAACCCCGTCGCTGCGCGATAAGCGCATCGTGTATATGGTTCATTCGGATGTGGTTTCTGCAATAAAATATGAGTTGCGCTGGAATTGCCGCTATACTGCAAATGACTTCCAATCCGGAAAATGAAATAAATAGGCTTTAGCCTCTAATTTGCCTGCGCCATGTTCTTGATCATAACCGATTTTAATATGAGAAAAGCGCAAATGTGTTAAAGAGATCTCCTGTTGGGTGTGAAATACTTGAACACTGGGATAGTTTTGCGCTAATGTCTGTGTTTCGGTTAAGCAAAGCCCTCTGTTCACCAATTCGGCTAGAAAAGAGTTCCAGCGCTGATCGCGCTGTTTTAAATAACATTCAATTCCTATTTTGGGGGCAATTTGCTTGCCTGCGTCGATTACCAGCGCAAACAGATCTACCGGAAGCGCGCTCATATACTCTAACATTGGTAAAAGCGGCTCAATATCTCCGCGCCAGCCGATTGTTTGCAAATAATCCGGAATCTGCTGCGGATGAACGCCAATAAATTGCAGCCGAATACATTGCCGGTTGCGGGTTAAACCAAACCCAACTTGATTCAATTGCGCTTGTTTAGGGGCATGTTCTATACAGAACTCTAACTGAGAAAATATTTCTGGCAGGTCTTCCGGCGTTAGAAATATGCGCGCAATATTGCGTATTGTTTCCTGCTGTATATATGATTGTTCGGAATGTTGCAGCGCTTCATTTTGGTAAGAAGGGCTTGCGGCGCAATAAAACAAAGATGGAAGAGGCATTGCGCCCGATTGTTGTTGATCTAGATCAAATTCCAGCCAAACATGGTCAGCAGTGTGTTTCCATTGCCGGGCAAACGCAAAGATTGCTTGCCATAAGGGATTATTATTGAGTTGTTCTGTATCCTGAGGGGTTGCCGCAATGCGCAATAATGTATCTTGCCCACCATGTTCACGCGAGAAATGCAGAGAATAATCAATAAGCGCGTTTATTTTACCAAGGCGCAACTCGAAACAAAACGTATCATTGGCGACTGCCGGTGTAAAATGTTTTGTTATATTCCCGATGCCTTCGGCAGATTGTTCTGAAATGAAATCACGGGAAGATTGCTCACAAAACGGAACCATAAAACTTGCGAGAGTTTTCAAATTATCCTCCAAAACATATTTAATCTGTCATATTTTTCATGTGCCGGATAGCTTGTTCTATAGGCATAGCGTATCCAATTGAACGCTCTGCAATCCACCATTCCTCACTTCGCTGCTGTGGAGAAATATAGCGATCAATATCTGCCTGCGCTGATGGTGAAATGTGTTCGCCTAATTGATCACGCAGTTTTTCTGCAGCGCCTAATAATTGCGCGGCAAGCTTTGCGTCGCCTTTTTGGGTAATAATTTTGCAGCTGCTTTCCATTATTTCCGCAATGCCATGAGTGTTGTGCGCGCTTTGATATAATTGCAGCGCTTGATGGATATAGCTTATTGCTTGTTTGACGTTTTGCTGTTCGCATAAAATATTTGCTAAATTGGTGTACGCTATTGCTATTCTGGCGGCGTCACCTTTTTTCTGAAAATATTCTGAAGCTGCCAGCATATATACCAAGGCGGCGTCCATATTTCCCCGCAAATATTCAATTTCACCTAAATTCAATTGGGCAATGGCTATTCCATGTTGATGCTGCGCTTTTTGGTAAATAACTAAGCTGTCTGCAAAATATTTGGCGGCTTTTTCATAGTCACATTGATAGCTGTAGCACACTGCCATACTATTCAAAATCTGCGCTTGCGCAATAGCGCTTTCTTCTTCTGTAAATAAACGCAAACCGTCGGAAAGCAGCCGTATGGACCTGTGATAATTACCACATAAAATTGCAATTGATCCTGCCGCATACAGCGCTTTTATTAATAATGCCTTCTCGATGTCAGCATATGGCGCGGCGCTGTTTTCTGCTGTTTCGGGAAACAGCGCTTCTAAGATCATAGACGCTTCGCTGAGATAACCCTGCGTACTCCAAAAGCGCCATAACGCTCCGGCAAATCGTAAAGCAATTGCGCGCTGTGGTTCTTCGATTGTCCATAATAACGCGGCAGAGATGTTGTCGTGCTCTACTTCAAGCATGGCAAGCCATTCATTTTGTTGATTGTCTTCGGCGTGTTTTTCAGCTTGCTCGGCTATTGCAAGGTAATACATGGCGTAAGCCAGCCAAATAGCGTCTTTTTCGTTGCTGGTGTTTAACTGCGCCGCGCCATACTCTCTTATTGTCGCTAGTGTTATATAGCGGGTTTCGCCAATATCCTGGCGTTGCAGCAAGCTATTATCTATCAAAGCGCAGAGGCCATCAAAAATATCTATAGAAAGTTCGGGAAGATTTTTGGGGTATAGGCATACCTGTTCAGCGGCGTCTAAAGTACACCCACCGGCAAATACGGAAAGCCGCTGAAACAGCGATTGCTCTTCCGCAGAAAGCAGATCATAGCTCCAAGAAATCAGGTTATGCAATGTTTGCTGCCGCTTGGGAAGATCTTGCGATCCTCCGGAAAGCATTTTCAGCCGGTTAGAAAGGCGGGATAATAATGTTGTTGGCGCCATATGTTTCATGCGCGAAGCCGCCAGTTCAATTGCCAAGGGAATGCCATCAATTCGCAAGCATATTTCAGCAATAGCCGGCGCATTTGTGTTATTTACCTGAAAATTAGGGCATACATCACAAGCGCGTTCAATAAATAGCGCTACTGCCGCATATTGCGATAATGTTTCTGCATTCATGTTTGCGTTTTTCTTGCGATCCGGCAAATCGAGCGGCGGAACAATATATTCTTTTTCACCGCGAATATGTAAAGCGGCGCGGGATGTCGCTAATATTTTAATATCAGGACAAGCTGCTAACAATTCTGAAAAAAACGGCGCTGCGCTCACAATCTGCTCAACATTATCCAGTGTCAGTAATAAATTTTTTCTGTTCAGAAAAGTTTTTAGCCAATCAACTGATGACTGTGAAGCAGCTTCACGCATTCCCAATGCTTGAGCTATTGTTGCCGGCGCTAACTGCTTATCTTGCACCGAAGCCATTGCGATAAAAGAAACGCCATCCCGAAAAAAATCACTGAGTTCTGATGTTGTTTGAATTGCTAAACGAGTTTTGCCAATGCCGCCTGGCCCAATAAGTGTTATCAAGCGAATTTGCTCTTGTTTTAATAAGGAGCAAATCTCCGTGATATCAGTGTTTCTTCCGATTAGGGTGGTAGACTGTATTGGCAGACTGTAATGATATTCCAGCGATTTTATCGGCGGAAATTCTGCCGGCAACCCGGAAATGGTTACCTGATAGAGATGTTCGGGGCGTTGCAGATCTTTGAGCATATGCAGGCCAAGATCCAATAAAACCAGTTCTGGCGGTAAAGAATTTTCACACAACTCACGCATGGAGCTGGAAAGCAAAATTTGGCCGCCATGCGCCGCAGAGGCAATTCGCGCCGCGCGATGAATATCCAGTCCCATATAGTCATTGCCGGTGAGCGTTGGCGCGCCGGTGTGCATTCCCATACGCACACGCAGCGAAATGTTATTTGGCCAAGTGTATGCATGCATATTCTGCTGCACTGTCACCGCCGCGCCTAACGCATCTAATGCGCGCGGAAAGACTGCAAAAAAACTATCCCCTTCTGTATTTACCTCAAATCCATCATGACTGACTATTGC
>JAKAOI010000244.1 GCA_021812265.1 Chloroflexota bacterium
TCCGATCTTCATGAGGTTGAAGACTATCTGCAAAGGAATACATGTACAATGATTTCAGCAAAATACGGATCATGGAAATCGCCGATTTCCATTGATATGATTTGTTCGGGAGCAATTGCCATTAACACAGTTGCGCTCAACGGCGATTTTCAATACTGGCTTCAGGCGCGGCCTGCCGATGGCGGCATTTCACTTATGCGCCGAAGCGCTGATGGCAATACCAACGAGATAATTTCAGCGCCATATAATGTGCGTTCCCGTGTTCACGAATATGGTGGGGGAGCGTATCTTGTTGCAGAAAACACTATTTATTTTTCTAACTTTTCCGATAACGTTCTTTATTCATTGCCAATCGACGGCAACATTACTCCGGTTACAAACGCCGGAACTCGCAGATACGCCGATTTTATCATGGATAAATCCCGGAATAGACTGATTGCCGTTTGCGAGGACCATGCCATCCCCGGCCAAGAAGCGCAGAATTTTTTGGTGGGAATAGATCTTTCTCATACAAATACCGGAACTGTTTTAGCGCAGGGATGGGATTTTTATTCTACACCACGGTTAAGCCCGGATGGCAGCAAAGTCGTCTTTTTAACGTGGCGACACCCAAATATGCCTTGGGACGGAACACACCTTTGGCTGGCAGATATTCTGGATGACGGAACATTTGGCAATCTGCGGGAAATTGCCGGCGGCGACCAAGAATCAGTTTTTCAGCCAAGCTGGTCTCCCGATGGCGCACTGTATTTCGTCTCGGATCGCAGCGGGTGGTGGAATCTTTATACCTTAAAGAATGACGGCTCCATAGAAAATATTTTACCGATGAACGCCGAATTTGGCGCGCCGCAATGGGTTTTTGGCATGGAAACATATGCGTTTCTCAGCGCAAAAAAAATGCTGATTACGTATATTATTCGGGGTGAATCTCACTTCGATATTTTAGATATGACAACCAAAACAGTAACACAACTGCAGGCGCCGCAAGCGGTTAATTCATTTGCCGTTTATGGCGAACAAATTCTTTTCACCGCCGCAGACACCACCGAACCTAATGCGCTGTACTTGCTGGATCTGCAAACCAACAAATTAGATACAATATTGAAAACAACACCAATCACCATCGATCCTGCCTATGTTTCTCGCGCGCAATCTTTGGAATATCCCACCGAAAACGGCAAAACTGCGTTTGCGTTTTACTATCCGCCGCAAAATCCGGAGTATACCCCCCTCGCAAATGAACTGCCACCATTGCTGGTAAAATGCCATGGCGGCCCTGTAAGCGCAGTGCGCAGCAGTCTCAGCTTGGGTGTGCAGTTTTGGACATCACGCGGGTTTGCTGTGTTGGATGTAAATTATGGCGGCAGCGCCGGCTACGGACGTGAATACCGCGATCGGCTTCAGGGACAATGGGGCGTGATAGATTTGCAGGACAGTGTCAACGGCGCGCGTTACCTTACCCAAGCAGGCCTTGCAGACCCTGCGCGAGTTTTTATAACGGGTGGCAGCGCCGGCGGCTATACAGTTTTATGCGCGTTGACATTTACAGATGTATTCACTGCCGGAACCAGCTATTTCGGTATTAGTGATTTAGAGATGTTGAAGCAAGATTCTCATAAATTTGAGTCGCACGATATCGATATGCTTGTGGGAACAGATCCACAATTGTTTATTGACAGATCTCCCATTCACCATACCGAAAAATTACATCTGCCAACGCTGCTGCTGCAGGGTCTGGATGATAAGGTTGTTCCGCCAAACCAAACACAAAAAATTGAACAAGCTTTGCTGGCAAAAGGTCTGCCGGTTGCCGCGCTCTATTTTGCCGGTGAAGGACACGGGTTTAGAAAAGCAGAAAATAACAAAAAATCCTTTGAGGCTGAACTATCTTTTTATGCGCAAATCGGCGGATTTATCCCCGGAGATGATATTCCGGTTCTGCCGATAGCAAATCTGAAAAAATAGCTTCATCAGGACAAAAAAATCCAAAGAGGAGATGCTTGCGCTCCTCTTTGGGTAATAATAAGATATTTTCCATGCGGCATAATGACGCCGCACAACGGGTTATGACTGCCGCAGCGCCGTTTCGCGTGTGCGCAGCTGCCCGCATGACGCGGCAATATCATCTCCGCGTTCGGCTCTTACGCTATTTGAAACACCCGCCTTCGTTAAAATGGCTCTGAAAGCGGCTATATCTGCGCCGTTTGGCGGACGATATTCCGCCGATGTAGCGTTCACAGGGATAAGGTTAACATGCGCAAACTGCTTCAATCCCTGCAAACGTGAAGCCAGCTCGATGGCGTGTTCTTTCGCGTCATTTATACCTGCCAGCAAAACATATTCAAAAGTGACCTGCCGGCCGGTTGATTGAATATATGCGCGGCAAGCAGTCATCAGTTCATCCATGCGCCATTTGCGCGCAACCGGCATTGTTTTTATTCGCATAGCGTTATTGGGCGCATGCAAAGAAATCGCTAAATTCACCTGAAGCGGCTCTTTGGCCAATCGCTCTATCCCCGGAATAACTCCCACTGTAGAAACCGTCATATGCCGCGCGCCTAAATGAAACCCTTCGGGATCATTTATTATATGCAACGCTTGCAGCGAATGAGTATAATTATGCAACGGTTCACCCATACCCATCAGCACAATATTAGTAATATGATCGATCTCTCCGGCGGGAAATCCCATGGCTGCAGGGTATTTCCATGGCTCATGGCGCAGCATACGCGCAAAAATTATAATTTGCGCAACAATTTCCCCCGCGGTTAAATGCCGATCAAATCCCATTTGGCCAGTTGCGCAAAATGTGCAGCCAAACGCGCACCCCGCCTGAGTTGAAACACAAACAGTAGCGCGGCCTCGGCCATACTGGCTGGGTGGATAGAGCATCAGCGCAGTTTCAATCAGCCGGCCATCGCGTAAACGCAGCAGCAGCTTCATCGTGCGGTTATCTGAAGAACGCAGTTCACGCACAATAACCGGAGTAAAAATCGGCGCAATATTTGTCAATTCTTCGCGCAGCGCCTTTGGCAGCACAGATATACCGTCATAGTCAGCCGCCAGTGTTTTATAAAATCCCTGAAAAATTTGCTTAGCCCGATATTTGGGAATATTTCGCTCTGCCAGCCATTCAGCCAATTCAGCGCTGGTCAGGTCCAGCGGGCCGCGTTCCTGTGTAAGTATCATATTTGTTTCTCATTATGTTATTGAACGCAACACGCTGCCCACAAACGCGGGATACCCGCGGATAAAATCACTGGCAGGCATGAAACGCTTTCCTTGCAATTGTATAATATCTAGCGTCAGCAAAGTATTTTTGCCGCATACAACCTGTATTTCCTGACTTTTACCTTTCCCTTGTAAAATGACTGCTCCTGCAGGTTCGGTGTTTATCGAATTTGGCCGCGCAGCCGCGCGCCGAATTTTCAGCAGAGTATCATTCCAGTAGGTAAAAGCTCCGGGCCAAGGATAAAATGCGCGCGTCATCCGCTCAATATATTCCGCCGGCATATCCCAGTTAATAGAGCCGTCTTCTTTGCGTATCAGCTTGGTCGTTACCGCCAGCGCGTCATTTTGCGGAACAGGCTGCAATTTCCCGTTGATATAGTCATCCATATATCTATCCAGCGTCTGCGCGCCAAGATCTGCTAATTTGCCGGTAAGGGTTTCCGTAGTGTCATCCGAGGCAATAGGCAAACGGTTTTGCGCGATAATGGCGCCGGTGTCTAATCCCTCATCCATCGCCATCAATGTTACTCCGGTTTCCGTGTCGCCATTTAAAATCGCCGCAGATATGGGCGCAGCGCCACGATACACAGGCAGCAGCGAGGCGTGAAGATTGACACAGCCGTAGGTGGGGATTTCAAGAATTTCTTTCGGTAAAATCTGCCCAAAAGCCGCAACAACAATAATATCGGGGCGCAGCTCGCGAATCGTATTCCATGACGACGCTTTGCGCAACGATCCCAATTGAAAAATTGGCAGGCCCAGTTCTGCGGCGCGTTGTTTTATCGGCGTTGCTTCTAAGCGGCGCCCACGCTGCGCCGGTTTATCCATTCTGGTAAAAACGCCGTTTATCGCAACATCCGATCTTTGCGCCAAAGTATCTAAGCAAGGAACTGCAAACTCTGGCGATCCCATAAAAATAACCGACACTATGCCCATATGCTCCGAAATAGGTTACCCCTACATTTTTTAAAATTTTTACAATATATATAGACCTGAACAGAAAAAGGAATCAGGGGAGTTTGGGAACACCCCAAGCCTCGTCAGGAGGCCCGCTGCCTCCTGCGCCTCTGCTATATGCTTTGCTTACGTTCATTTCTCTGTTAGAGAAATGACAAAAATCGGGACGTGAATAAATTCACGCCCCAAAACTATCGCAATACACATTGATGATAGCGTAAAACTTTCGTTACGCTTTTTTGGTGAAGTGTTTTGCCGCCAAAATAGCAAGGCCGCCAACCGCAGCTGCGCCGGCAGTGCCGATAGCAACTTTTTCCAATGTGTTCGGAGAT
>JAKAOI010000245.1 GCA_021812265.1 Chloroflexota bacterium
AGTTTGGCATAACCCCCTGTTTAGATACATTAACGGTTCCGTTCAAGCAAGGGACAGAAATCGTATCGGTCAGCGAAACATCTATTGCCAATTCGCCGGTTTACTTTATCAACGCCCCAAAATATTTTCATCGGGATAACATTTTTGGCTATAATGATGACGGCGCGCGCTTTATTCTTTTTTGTCGGGCGGCGCTGGAGTTTTGCAAAGCTATCGGCTGGTCGCCAGATATTATTCATGCGCACGAGTGGCACACCGCCATTGTTCCAAACTGGATGCATACTCTTTATCATAATGATCCTTTCTTTGCAAATACCGCAACGGTTTTCACCATCCACAACTTAGCGTATCAAGGTATATTCGGCTTAAGAATTTTAGAGATTGCCGGAATCGCCGATCAGGAATTTCTGTTTCCTGCGCAAAATGATATGGGTGATGTGGTCGATCTTATGGCGCGCGGCATTATGTATTCCGATGTTGTTACAACCGTCAGCGAAACTTACGCCAAAGAAATCATCACCCCCGAGTTTGGTGAAAAGCTCGATCATTTGCTGCGGCAGCGTTCAACACGGCTTTATGGGGTGTTAAACGGCATTGACGCCGAATCGCTTAATCCCGCCACCGATCCGTATATCACACAAAATTACGATATCTACAATTTAGAGCAGCGCGCTGAAAACAAACGCGCTTTACAGGAAATTTCTCATCTGCACACGCTGCCGGATGCGCCGTTGATTGGCTTTGTGTCGCGCCTGACCAATCAAAAAGGCTGCGATCTCTTTACAGGAATTATTGATAATATTATAAAGCTTGGCGCGCAGTTGCTGATTGTCGGCTCCGGCGACTCCTATTACCACGAAATATTCAGTAAATTTACCGAAAAATACCCCGGGCGGGTCTCCACGCATTTTACTTTTGGCGCGGACTGGACACAGCCGCTATACGCCGGCGCAGATATGTATCTTATGCCGTCGCGATTTGAGCCGTGCGGCCTCAACCAGATGATTGCAATGCGGTATGGCGCCATTCCTATTGTGCGAGCCACCGGCGGGCTGGCAGATACGGTTGCGGAATTTTCACCGGAAAACAACACCGGTGAAGGCTTTGTTTTTGAAGATTACAACAATTGGGATTTATATGGCGCCATTGCGCGCGCCGTGCAATCATACCGGTTTAAAGATTCTTGGCGGCAGCTGATGATTCGCGCTATGTCGCGCGATTATTCTTGGACCGCTTCGGCGGCGCGCTATACCGATCTATATGAACGCGCGCTGGAATTCCACAGGGAAGACGCCGCGTTGAGCGCGCCGTCGGATATTTCGGCTGCTATCGATACGCATGATCCGCTGGAGTAATGTTTGTTCCGATCCATCAGTTGCGGCAGTGAATCATTCCATAGTGAAAATGTGATATGGTTCATTGAATACTTTGCTGTTTTCTTTTATTGTGAAAAGCAGCGCAGTATTTTTTTGTGAGGGATGGAGTTATTTTATGGGCGCAACACAATTTCCCCGCGATCCGAACCAAACAGTTCCGGACGCTTCGACGACCCAAGATTACCCAGCTATATATGCAGACCAAACCGCGATTTCCGCGCCGCCGCCGCCGCAATCGGCAAAGCCGAAACGACATTTGGCGCGAAATATCTTTATTGGCTTTGTTGTCGTTCTTTTGCTATTTGGCGGCGCAGCCCTATATGCGCTGAAAGTAACGCCACAGGGCGGCGCGTTTGCTTCTGCGTATAGTTTTTGCAACGCAATGAAAAATCAGCAATATACACAGGCATATTCTTATTTGTCACCCGATATGCAAAAACAGATCTCATCCGGCGCGTTTACTAATATCTCTCAAACCGCGGATTCTGTTGAAGGCAAAGTAACCGGATGCACATTAAACAATGTTTCGGCGCAAGGCTCGATTGTGAATGTGCAAAGCACCATAACGCGCAGTAAAATGGGCAGCGAAACCGTTACTATTCAGATGATCAACAATAACGGATCTTGGCAGATTAATTCCTCGCCGGATCCGAAACTGCTGCCGATTGCAACCGTATATCAGTTTTGCGCAGATATTAAATATCAGCAATACGACGCGGCTTACCAATTGCTTTCGCCAAATTTCCAAGCGGCGGTAACATCCACCGGGCAGTTTCAGCAGATTTTTACCGGTTTGCAGAATGTTGCGGGAACATTTGTAAATTGCCAAGATCAGCAGGCAGGCATAGATTCTTCCAAAGGGATAGCAACGATCTATGGCACTATCAGTTTTACACGCCTGCAAAACATACCGATTACTATTAATGAAACCGATACAACCGGCGTTTGGCTGATTGATTCACTAATCATTGATATTCTGAATAATCCGGTGCAATTCCCATCGGGCAGTTAGCCGGACAGCGCAGTTGCAGCGCAGAACGCGGTTATATGCGCTCTGCGCTATTTTTATCAGTGTTTCGGCGCATTAAGCCATTATGCTGGTTCCTGAATCTACATACAGCACTTGTCCGGCGATATTGCGCGCGCCATCAGAGGATAAAAACGCCGCCATTTCGGCAACATCATTGGCGGTAATATTGCGGCGCATCGGCGCGAATTGCTCAATGTCACTAAAAAAGTCACGCACACCGGGAACACCCATGGCGGAAATGGTGCGCACCGGTCCGGCAGAGATGGCGTTCACTCGTATATTATTCGGACCCATTTCGCTTGCTAAATAGCGCACGCCGGCTTCCAGCGCAGATTTTGCAATCGCCATAAGGTTATAGCCGGGCGTTACCCACTGGCTGGCTTGGTATGTGAGGGTGATAATGGAGCCGCCGCCGGCTGCTTTCATCAGCGGTTCTGCTCTGTGAGCCGCCGAAACTAAAGAATATGCGCTGATATCCAGCGAAGTAAGAAAGTCGCTGCGTTTTGTGTCGATAAACCGGCCATTCAATGCGTCGGGGCTGGCAAAAGCTACGGCGTGCAATAAAATATCCAGTTTGCCCCATGAATCGGTGAGCGATTGAAAAACCGCATCCATTTCTTCATCATTTTGTACATCACAGGGATAAAGCGGAGTTTCCGGTTTATCTTCAAGCAATTTGCGTATATTTTTTTCAAAACGATTTTGATACGTAAACGCCAGAGTGGCGCCTTCTTCCATAAGCTTTTGCGCTATGCTCCACGCTATGCTGTTGTGATTGGCGACTCCAATGATAAGTCCGTGTTTGCCTTCTAATGTTCCCATGAACAATATCCTCTCAATACATAATCATCCAGCCGGTATATGCCATTACCACAGACGCATAATTTCTGCGCTCGGCGCTGAGCAAAAAGCTATGGGACGCTGGGTAACACACGCCAAGACTTCTGCTCGAAATCGGGCGCCGGAAATGCGCAATCGGTCACCCATGCACTGAGGTTTCCGAACCGTTTCTTTGTTTCAATTTCTGCAAGCGCCGGATTAAAACACGCAGAATGGTTGAAGCATAAGCCCTGTTTAAAATAACATGCTTAAATTATACTATATAACCATACAGAAGCGTATTATTGTATGGCAATGCCTCTTTTCCGGAAGTTTTGGGAGACTCTAACAGCTTTTTTGAAGCAAAAAAACAGACTCAGCAGAGCGGAAACAGCGCTCGCTATGGGATTATGCCTTCTATATCAATTAGGGGTATAGGTTTTGGCGCTTTAAGGTACACTGTATAGTGTGACGAATTGAGGAGCCAAACATGCCGCAACAACAGCGAAAAGAAAAATATGCCGAACGGAAACGGGTATTGCCGGATGTTGAACCGAATGATCGCGGTTTTGTGCGTGTTTCAATACCGGCGCAGATATACGCCTATTCTCCTGCGGCGCAGCAAGAAAGTTTACCGCCGCAGCAGCGCCGGCGATCGGTTCTATTTATTGCGGTAAGCCTTATTGTGTCGGTGATATGCCTTGTTGTGTCGGTTGCGGCGTATCATATGCTGCAGCAAGAAACCAGCAAGCTGGCGCTAAACATCACCCATATAGAATCGGATACCGGCGCCGGGAAAAATTCCGCTGTTCCGGCGCATATTTTGCCTGATTCTGCGGCGGTGGGCATTGGGGCGACGCTCAGCTTTGCCGGCGTATCTATTCAGGCATCCAACAGTTCCGCGCCGCCTGCGAACGCTGATATATCGGCGCCTGCCGGCATGTTTTATATTACCATTGCCATCACTGTAAAAAATATAGATCCTGTTTTTAAACATACAATTGCGGCAAATAATTTTGCGCTTATCGACGCTTCGGGTCTCCAATATGCCCCCGCGGTTGCCGCAATTCAATCGCCGCTGCAATCGCAAACTTTGGCTCCGGGACAATTTTCCTCCGGTGAAATTGCTTTTTTAGCTTCAAGCAGCGGTACGGGGCCGCAGCTTTACGCAATTTTATATGCTCCGAGTTTAACATCCGGGCATCCGTTATTATGGAATATGTCAATAACGGCGCCACAAAAAATTCAACCAACCCCAACTCAAACACTCCCCATGAATGACC
>JAKAOI010000246.1 GCA_021812265.1 Chloroflexota bacterium
GACCTGATGCATCTGATAGCCCTTCGCTTCGCAATAGTGAACCAGCCGCTCTGCCTGGGTTTCTAAAAGACCTTTCATTTCTGCTGAAGAAACTCGTGCATAGACGGCTACTCTCACCACTGGCTTGGTATGCTCTTGAACAATGACGGTTCCTGTGGGAAGTTGATACGCATCCAGCTTCCCCGCTTTCTATAGGCGGTGAGCCGTGCGGTAAGACACTCCGAGTTTTTTGGTATACTCACTTCATTTCATACTTCCAGGGCACCATATTTGTTGTTTTTTGTCAATATTTGCCTATATTTCTTAGGAACCTTTTTCACACCTCATCCGGAGTATGTTCAAGAATATTTTCGATTTCTTCCATAATAATGACGGCAACATTTTCTTTGGGCATTCGTTCATATTCGGTTACTTCGCCGGAAGCTTTGGCAATCCAAACTTTATTGGTTGGTGAGCCAAATCCGCTGCCCGGCAATGTAATATCATTAATGACGATCATATCCAATCCTTTGCGTTTTAATTTATCTATGCCATACCCAAGAGGATCAGTGGTTTCTGCGGCAAAACCTATGCGTTTCAACTGAGGAAAATCTTCCGCATGTTCTTGCAATTTACTTAAAATATCATCCGTGCTGCGTAATTGCAAAACAAGCTCACCATTTTGCCGGCCTGCTGTTTTTTTTATTTTATTTTCTGCCGGCGCAATAGGAGTAAAATCAGCAACAGCGGCGCTCATAATAATAACATCGGCGCCGGCAGACGCTGTAAGCACTGCGTTGGCCATCTCCGCCGCAGTTTGAACATCAATCCGTTCTATGCCATATGGTGTGGCAAGCTCTACCGGCGCAGTAATCAGCGTAACTGCGGCTCCGCGATCTCGGGCGGCCTCAGCGAGAGCAAAACCTTGCCGGCCGGAAGATCTATTGCTGATAAAACGGACCGGATCAATCGGTTCTTGGGTGCCGCCGGCAGTAATGATGAATTTTTTACCGGCAAACACACCATTTAAACCCAAAATATATCTAATAGCGCCGAGCAGCGCAGAAGTTTCGGGTAATCTTCCCGGACCGACCATACCCGAAGCCAGCCTGCCGATCTCGGGTTCTAAAATAAACGCTCCGCGGCGGCGCAGAGTTTCTATATTTGCAACAGTTGCAGGATGCGCATACATATTGCTTTCCATTGCCGGCGCAACAAGCAGCGGCGCAGTTGAAGCGAGCGCAGTTGTTGTAAGCATATCATCAGCAAAGCCATGCGCCAGTTTGGCAATCGTATTGGCAGTTGCGGGAACAATAGCTATCATTCGGGCAGCGTGCCCCAATTCAATATGGTTCGCCGCTGCGGCTCCGGCAGGCTCCCATAAATCACGCCAGACCGGCCGTTGGGTTACTGCGTTGAATGTTAATGGTGTAACAAATTCCGAAGCTTTTTCAGTTAAAATAACATCTACCAATGCGCCAAGCTGCGTAAGTTTACTTGCCAAATCTACGGCTTTATACGCGGCGACGCCACCGGTTACCCCTAATAATAGGCGCGCATTCTGTAAAACTGACATGTTGCATTTCACCCAAAATATTTCCCCGGCGGCGCAATATGCGGGCCGTTTGCCGCTATGTTATAGATTTGAGTCTTGCAAAGGGACAAAGAATACAAGAAGCGGATAGGAACACCTCACACGCTGTCACGCGGGGTATATCGTTCTTGTATCCCTGTTTATGTTTTACTTCCGCTCAGATCTATAATCCTGCTTGTTTCATGATCGATTCAGCAAGCGCCGTATCGCCATTTTGCGCTAAAATATTGTGTTCGGCGGCGTATAATAGCGGCAAACCATCTGAAACCTGCCGATTTAACGGCAAAATAACAAATTCCGAACCGGCTGCCTCTGTGGTAAGCAACGCTTGCCCATTTTTATCTGTGGCAATATTTTTCAGCGCGGCAACAAATCCTAATTGACCGACAATGCTGCGCGCCGAGAACGCCATTTTTATATATCGTTCCGTTACGCCATACACCGCGGGGCCTTCACCGTTTTCCAAATGCCGGCGTAAACTTCGCAAAAAGCCGCTTTCAACAAGACCGCCGGCAAGCTGCAAACTGACAGAAGCTGCGGTAACTTGTCTTAATGGCTCACCAATAGTTTTAATGGTTTGCCGCACATAGTTTGCGGCGTGGAATAAAATCGGCAGCACACGAATATCTTGCGTGTGGGTCACTGCCATTCGCGCGCTTTGCGCAACCCGTAAGGCGGTTAGCGCTTGCGCTGTTGCAGCGGTGTTTTCCGCGGGAAGTCCGGCTAAATATTCCGCGGCCGCGGCGGTAACTTGCATTGCAGCTTGAGGCGGTATGGCTCCGGCTTTTAACGCGCTAAAAACTGCGTCCATAACTTCTGTATGGGAGCCACTAAAAATGGCTTTGCGCATAGTAGCGTTTGCCGCTTCGGGCTTCGACATCTCCAACCGTGTGCGGATAAAGTCAAGGTCGTGTTCTGGCGCCGCAAGATAGTCTCTGGTTTCTTGCGCGCCGGCAATTTCCGGTCCGCTTTTTGTGATAAACGGGATAAGCCACTGAAACATAAACTTTGCGTTGTCATATCCCCATTTGGTAAAATGGAGCATTTGAGTAAGCTTGGTTACCGCAAGCAGCGCCTTGCCGTCAGCCGGCATATGAGCGTTCAGGGCATAATAAAACATGCCTTCTATCTCACGATAATCTGTGCCGCTGCCATATAACCCCATAATAACTTTTCCGGAGAGATCGACATTGCCCTTTGCCGCAGCGTCGCGAAACTCTCCCCAAGAGCCTTGTGGGTTAGCGATATCTTTAGGAAATAGCGGCTCAGGAAGTTTTGGCTCTTTGTTTAAACCTTTAGCAATAGCCTGAGAAGCAAAGGAAAATGCGGCAGATAAAGGCAAAACCGGAGAGATTAACTGCGCATATTCCGCGTCTTTCTCTGGCCCTGCAGCAATAACCTGAATCCAATCCCCGATAACGCCGGCGGCAGCAATCACATGTACTGCAGCTCCGTCAGAATCTCCTAAAGCGGCAGGTAAGCCAACCCGCCCGGCAATTTCTGATGGTTTTATATCTTCAGCCAACCCTCTGATAATTTCAGCGGTTACAGTAGCTGTATCGCCTTTTGCTGCGGCTTCTAACAGAGCAGTCAGATCCATTTTTACAACTGACATTGAACTTATATATCTCCTCAAATGAGTTGCATGCAACTGTTCAGATGTTTCTCGATAAACATCAATCATCCAAACAGTTTTCCTCTGCTTTCACTGTACCACCTAAGAGATAAAGACGCAAAACATAGGCGCTTTCCTGAACAAGAAATCAGATTATTATTGATTTAAAGACCGTATTTCTTCTTCAATTTTTGGGATAGACGCATAGTCTTCCTCAAGCAGTTTATAGGCCCGTTGAATGTAAAGATTTGCTAATTTTTCCCCTTTTTCTCCGGGTATTTGGGCCGCCTGTATCAAATCGAGTATCCGATATTTCACACTGAGATGATCTTTTTTATCCATCAGCGCAACACGAGTTTCCTCTACCAAACTTTTATTGCTTGTCGTGATAGCGTCGCGCATGCGGCCAACCAACTTTGCAACTTCACCCAATTCATCACGGTCATTTGCGGGACTCAGCAATGTAAAATCAATAGAGCCAGATTCTTCAGGCGATTCATCCAACTTTGCCGAATAGTTTGTTGTAAGTACGTTGTTTGCGTTTTCCTTGATATAGGTGATATACAATTGCCCATATTCATTGCAAATTTGTGAAGCTAACTCCATTTTTTGTATATCTGAATCAAGCGAACTTGTAAGATATTCTATAACATCATCTTCCCGCAGTTCGGCAATTTTCAGCAACACCTCAATATCCGGCACTTCCTCCAGCAAAGGCGGAAGCGGCATTGCGTTAACCGAGCCGGCAAGCTCTGGCGCCGCGTCGGAAAATTGCCCTGCCATAAATGCCGGCAAATATTTACCTAATGAAAATGAAATCGGCAACACAACACAATAGGTTGCGAAAACTTTCACTGCGCCGGCAGAATTCCGCGCCAATACCACTGCATGCCCCCGCGGTGTATTTTTATTACCTTGTATAAAATTCAATAGCATATAGTTTACCCTATTCTACACACTTTTGTTATAAGTATTCTTTTATGTCTAGTATTACTTTAAAAGCTCTTCTTATTATAATACTCTGGCGCTACTATCTGCCAGATGGGGTTTATTCAAAAAAACATGCCTACAAATCAGCCCAGCTTCAGCGTTTGCAAAAACGCATGGATATGTTCTATAAGCATTTCGTGTTCCACATCGCGCATAGCAATATGCCACGATTTCTCCAGCAATAAAAACTTTTTCTGCGCAGACGCTGCATGTTCCATAATATACTGCGCATCGGCAGCCGGAACAACATGATCTTTTTTAGCGCCGATAACAAATATCGGGCATTGCACCTGCGCCAAAGACGCGCGCACCTCCGGCAAAGCCAGCAG
>JAKAOI010000247.1 GCA_021812265.1 Chloroflexota bacterium
CGATTAATTACACACAATATATTGAATGTGAATTACTTCCTTGTTGCCGCCTCATAAAATCTTATATGATTAAAATGGCGTTGCCGGATATTGGCGCGCCGGTAAGGGGTACTTGTATCATGGTGGCGCGCATTCTCGATGGCAATAGTTTGGCTGAAGATCTGCTGCTTTCTCTGCAAAAAAAAGCGGCAGAGTTTACCAGCCAAAATGGCCGCGCCGCGCATGTATCTATTATTGTTATCGGTTCTGATACTGGCGCGGCGCTGTTTGGCGCACAGGTAATACGCAAGTGCCAAAAAATCGGCGTCGCTACATCATCCACGCATTTCGACGCCGACGTTACGGAATCGGCAATCCGTGATTATATCGAAACTATCAGCGGCAATTCATATACGGATGGGGTTATTGTGTTGCTGCCATTACCAGAAAATATTCATCAAAGCGCAATTATGGCAACCTTGAACCCTGCAAAAGATGTCGATGGGCTTGGCCCCAAAAACGCCGGCAACCTTGTTCTAGGTTTTCCCAGTTTTACCCCCGGAACAGCCGAAGCTGTTACTACACTGCTGGATAACGCTGGCATACCTATCCAAGGGCAGCACGCAGTTATTCTGGGCCGAAGCAATGTTGGAGGAAAACCAGTGGCTATGGAGCTGCTGCGCCGCAACGCCACTATTACTATCTGCCATACCCATACAAAAAATCTGCCGGAGATTACACGAACGGCAGATATTATTGTTGCAAGTATCGGCCAGCCCGAATTTCTAACCGGAGATATGATTCGACCAGGCGCGGTAGTATTAGACGCAGGGGCAAATGTAACTGCGGCGGGCTTAAAAGGAGACGCGCATGCTCCAAGTATCCGCGAAAAAGCCGGCTGGTTTGCCCCGACTCCCGGCGGGCTGGGACCATTAACACATCTTATGGTTATTCGCAATACACTTTTTGGCGCCGGCTGACACCTAAATATACAATATATTTTTAATAGAAATAAAACGGAAACACCGCAGCCAATCCATTCTACTGCGGCGGCGCAAGAATATTTGCGTCAGCATGTTTCTCGGCAAGATCTCATTTTTATGGAGGCGCATATTATGTATAGAGTGAAACAACAAAAATATATTTCTGCAACGGCATTATTGTTAACCCTAGCCGTAATTTTTTCTGCGTGCAGTTCATCAACCGGCAACGGCTCCAATCTTCCCTTTACCCAAGGAAAGTGGTATCAGCCGCTGCTGGGATCGTATAACGGCGCAAGTGTCAGCTCTACCGCTTTTGCGGCGGCAAACCCTTCTTATGGTTATGCTTGTGTTTCCACACTGCAAAGCGCCGGCGCAACAACGCCGGGTCCGCAAACACCATCGGCTTCAGCAACTTCTGCGGCGGCTGCAACACAAACCCCTGCTGTTGAGGCGTCTCCTTCCGCCACTGCAACCTCTGCCGCCACAGCGTCGCCGGCTGCTACCGGAACAGCGACAGCAATAACACCCACTGTTCAGCCTACCATTACCCAAAATCAAATAACAAATACATTTTGGGCAACCACAACCGGCGGGTTATATTGGAATCCCGTAACCCTGCCGTCGGCAATTGGCGCGTTTATCTGCCCATTGTCCGCTGTTTCTGCGCCAAATCCGCAAAATCCGCTGGATGTGTTTTTGCTGGCGGCGCAAGGAACTTTCGATATTAATAATCCATTTGCGTTTACGCCGGGACAGTTACAATTTCAGCTGTGGCGCAGTCAAGATGGCGGACAAACATGGAAGCAACTGACTACACCAACATCGGTTAACCCGCTGCAGCCGCTGATACTTTCACCATATCACCTTATTATTCAGGCGCAGGGTTCCACTATTGTGTTTGCAAATAACTATGTGGGATCACAAACGTTATTCGTAAGCTACAACAGCGGCCAAACATGGGTGCAGCAATCTTTAAATTCAGCAGATTCTTCCGCGCCTCTTTCATTCGCAGGCTTCGCAGCTGGTCCTAATAACAGCTTATGGGCGTTGGTAACAAACAGCGCTATTTCTCAAACAAACACACCATATCAGATATATCAGACCAATGATTTTGGCCAACTGTGGAGTTTTGTTACGTCGATTCCCATCGGCGCACAGATTCCATCCAACGCTAACGCGCAATTATTTACCGGAGCAAACGCGCAATACGCATATGTTGTCACCCAAATTGCGCCGGAATCGGCAGCAGTTACACCAACTATACCGGCAGCCTCTGGGCCAACAGCAACAGCGACAATTGTTGAGCCAACAGCAACGGCGGCTTCATCCGGAACCACCGGCGCTTCACTGCAAACAGCGCTATATGCGTCATCAAACAGTGGTGTAACTTGGAGTAAAGATATTTGGCCGGCTGCAGTAAACGGAACTCCGCTCGGCGGCGCGCAAATTGCCCAGTTTGGCGTTAATTTCACGGTGGACACTCGCGGATATGCCTATGCGGCGCCAAACAATAGCGACACCTCACCGCTATCTGATCCTACAGCGGCAGATAGCGCCGGAATATATGTTTTTAATGGCAGTTCAGCCGCATTATTTGCGCAAACACCGGCGACTTCTACTGTTATGACACTCACGCTGGGATATGCGCCACAAACAAATGTACAGAATCCGCAAACACCAACACCGCTTCCAGCAACAACAGCAACAACAGCAACGGCGGCAATAACGCCAACAAATACTGCAACTCCACCGCCGATAGCAACTCCGACAATCGCTGTAACTGCAACGGAAACATCTGCTGCAACTGCTGTAGTTTCACCCACAGCAACAATAGCGGCAAGTTCGGTGTATCCGGTTTTGTGGGTAAACTTTGGTCCGCCAAGCCTTTTTATAGCCAACCCATCCGAAGCCGGATTTATGGGATATATTTCCGATACAGCCATTCAGGGCAGCTAATCTCCAGCGGCATTTCAAAATTATACTATCGGCGTTCTTTTAATAACATCCTAAAAAGTGGGATAAAGTTTGATATCAGAGCGCCGATTAGATAGGTATCCTCTGCATACTAAAGGATTCGTATTTGAAATGTTGCAAAAAGAACGTACATTTTCTGACAATCACCAGGATGATTCTTTTCATATCCTGAACCAGCGAGACATGTTCGCGTTTACCGTTCCTGTCATCGTTTGGCTGGCTAATATAACAACCATGGTGCTGGCTGGCCCATCGGGCATAACAATGTTTATTTTAGCCAGTATCCTTTTCTTCATTCCCAGTGTATGGGTTACCCAATGGCTTGGCAAAATGTTTCCCCATCAATCAGGCCCATTTATGTGGGCAGCGCGTACACTGGGTTATAAGCGAGCCTTCTTCCCCAGTTTCAGCATATGGCTTGGTGTCACTATCGGCGCAATCGGCACGCTTACAAACACCATGCTTACACTTCAATATTTTAACGCGAACTGGTTTGCCACTCCGGTTTCCGAAAGTGTGGGCATACTTATTATGTTGGCGCTGGTAGCGGCCGTGTGCCTGATACCATTACAGCAATTGCGGCGTCTTGTTTTTGGCTCTACAATGATATACCTAGCAGCCATCGGATGTCTTCTAGTCACTATCGTTATTTGGACAATGAGCGGCCACCTGCCGCAGACATCGTTCCACTGGCCCGATCAATGGCAGATTTCTTCATCAACCATCGGAACATTCGGGCTGATTGTTTTTACAATAATCGGTGTCAATATGGGCATGTCACTTGGCCCGCGTATGGCAGGATCACGCAATGAAGCAAAGCGTTCAATGCAATTTGTATGGTGGGTTTTTGCTGCAGTTATAGTCATGTATCTTGTCGCCGACTTTGGCGCATTGATCATCGATAACTCAGTTCAACTTACAACACCGTTTGTTTTTACCGATACTTTTGCAAATATGTTTGGCTCAGGCGCCGCCAATTTCTTTAACGTTGTTGCTGTTGTCATAGATTTCATGATATCGGTTGTGTATCTTATATTACTGGCGTATGTTCTGCATTCATTCGGCGAACACAGTTATTTGCCGCCTTGGTTTGCAAAGACCACCAGCCAGCATGTCCCACGCAACGCAATTTTAGGGCAAACAGTCAGCATTGGCGCATTTGTCACCATAGCGTATCTCATTCTTCCGAGCATTGCCCCATTTGGGCAAGACGCAGTCAGCCGATTTACCATCATCACCAATATTTTAAACGCCAGCTCCAGCATTATTTGGGGATTGGGCATGCTTATGCTGTTTGTATTTGGACTAGCGGCAGTAATGCGCTTTACACATATGTTATCCGGAGCGCGCTGGCCCATGTTCATCATGTCTTTAGCCGCCATTCCTACAATGATGTACAGCTTTTGGCTCACGCTTACAGCTTCATGGATCCCAACATTCATGGGAAACAATGCTTGGTTTGAAGCAACTATTGGAGTTACTATATTTTTACTGCTTGGCGGGACAATTCTTGGCGAAATATTGCGTATGCATGGTGTTGTAC
>JAKAOI010000248.1 GCA_021812265.1 Chloroflexota bacterium
CGCAGCTTTTCTGCCTTTCCACAAAAGTGTCCGTTCAGCCGGCGCTGCGGCAACCTTCCAATTCAGCGCGTCATAGTTTTGGCAAATTTCAGCAACATCCTGTATTCTTGCGGCAACCTCCGCCGGCGGCCCATCCAACTCTATCAATAGAATTGCGGCGGCGTTTTCGGGATAACCAGCGTGGATAGCGTTTTCGCACACTTGCAATGTCAGTTGATCCATAAGCTCTATTGCGGCTGGCACAATGCCGGCGGCAATTATAGCTGAAACTGCAGCGCCGGCAGCTTCCATAGAAGCAAACGGAACCAGCGCCGTTACAATACTTTGCGGTTTTGCCGTCAATCTTACCGTCACCCGGGTAACTATACCTAAAGTGCCTTCAGAGCCTACAATCACGCTGAGCAAATTGTAACCGGGCATATCCATTGCCTCACCGCCAATTTCAACGATTTCGCCATTACCCAGCGCTATTTGCGCGCCAAGAACATGGTTTACGGTAAACCCATATTTAAAGCAATGAATACCGCCGGCGTTTTCGGCAACGTTGCCGCCAATTGTAGAAACCGATTGGCTGGAAGGATCCGGCGCATAAAAATATCCCGCGTCTGCCGCCGCCTTAGAAATATCGCTATTGATCACACCGGGATCCACAACGGCTAATCGATTTTCGATATCAATTTTGTGTATTTTCCGCATTTTTGCAGTGACAATAACAACCGATTCCGGCGCAGGAGATGCCCCACCAGAAAGCCCGGTTCCCGAGCCGCGCGGTGTAAACGGTATATGGTGTTTATGGCAGATTTTAATGATAGCGCTGATTTGCTCGGCAGTTTCCGGAAAAATAACCAATTCCGGAGTTTCGTGGAAGTGCAGCAGCGCGTCAGAGGCAAACGCCTTGCGCTCGGCAATATGAGTTACAACGCGAGTGGGACCAACTGCCGATTCAAATAAATGAATAATTTCTGATGCAATCATGCAGTGCGCTCCCCAATGTGGTAATGACGAATCGGCTATCTATTTCAATCGCAGCAAACACATGAAGTTGATTAACGATAAGCGGCGCGATACATCTATACGTATTGTATCATGAAAGCAGGCGCTCGAAAGTTTAGGAAAATTTCGAAAATTCAGGTAAAACCGCGGTTATTTGGGGAAGATAATAAAAAAGTTCGGCGCATTTTACGCCGAACCTCCAAAATACACTATTCTTTAAGCGACTTAGCGCTTCTCCGTCGGACCACCAAAGACATAAATCAACAGGCCAATGCCGCCTGTTATTAAAACACCGACAAACCAGCCCCAGCGAGATAATTGCGCTGTTTTAATAAGCGCTCCTACCCATGCAACAAAGGCTCCAATTGCGCCAACAATGTACAGCAAACCACCAACAGCAGGGCTTACTTTAGAATAAATAAGAACGGTTGAAACAATTAAAAGCAATAAAGAGACTAAATACACATTTCGCGTCAACGCTTTCGACATACACCAAAACCTCTGTATGAAAAATATAGAGACCAAACAGCCTCTATATTCAGTATATCATATACATGTGATATTGTATTCACAAACAAAGCTGAATTTTTGGGGAAGTGGCAATTTCTTCATATATATGTCTAAAGAGTGGATAGATGGGAGTATCTGACAGCAATCTGAGATGAGTATCCAGCTCTAGCAGTTGGCAGTTGAATCATTTATGAATGTGCGCCAATATCCAGAATATATCGGGTAACAGGATTCCATTGAAAAATATGAATTGCTTCCTTAAAGCAAATAGGAAAATAGATAATTATATTGACACGTATATTTTGCTTTGCTACCCTTATATCAATATCCGTTGCGAAAGGATGAAACAATGACAAGTAATGGAAATATCTTGGATAATTCTGCGTTCCGATCTCTTTATCAGAAACCAAGTATTGCTGATATGCTTTCCCTTCATCCGAAAGATTTTGAACAGTTTGTTTTATTCATTTTTACTCAAGCGGGTTACTCAGTCAAGTTGGTAGCTGATCGGCATTTCCCTGCTGCCGATGGCTTTGATCTTGAGCTATACGCGCCAAATACACAAAACCTCATGGGATTTGTTGAGGTCCGCCGATTTCAGGAAAATCACGCTATTGATACGGATCAAATGATGGCGTTCATCGGGAAACTTACCGTGGCAAAATCTCGTGAAGTACCCGGATATATGGTAACAACCAGCAGTTTCAATAAAAATGCGCTCACTGCGGCAGAGAGGCAAGGCAATATATTTCCTCTGTCAGGAGAGACATTTCTCCGATATATTAACTACATTCGCGGTTCCCATTTGATCTTGATGGGAACGGAGACTTCTCATTTTTCTATTCCTATTTCACCACGAGTCCTTTTCAAAGGTGAGCAGATATCCTTTATTTCTCCGAATATAACCACTGTTCTGGCCTTTGCCAATAACAAAGGAGGAGTCGCCAAATCAACAAGCGCCCTTAATATAGGATTTGCTTTAGCGGCAAAAAATGAAAAAGTGCTCCTTGTTGACATGGACGCCCAATGCAGTTTGAGTAAAGCTGTCCCACCCCCGGATGGCGCGCAAGAGAAAACGCTGTTAGAATATTTTACACAACGTTCACCTATGATGTCTCTCATTCGTCCGACCCGATTTCCAGGAATTGATATCTTAGCGGCGCATTCAGAAATGACCTATATTGATCCGGGTGGATCAGCAAATCCTGACCGAGAAGCTCTTTTTGCGCAACACTTTCATGAATTACTTCAACTCCCTGATATTCAATCAAAATATCGCTGGGCGCTTATTGATACGCCACCTGCTCAAACCTTTTTTACCCGTGCGGCTATAGGAGCAAGCCATTTTGTTATTATGCCGGTTGTTCTTGAAAGTTTAGCAGCTGTTCCTATCAAAAAGGCAATCACAACTGTCAGAACGATGGAAGCTCTTTTTGATCACCACAACACAATTTTAGGATTCCTAGTAACACGATGGGAAAACACCGGCTCAGTAAAAGATAACTTTCTTGAGATCGGGGAACTGAGTGATAATGAAGAGATTCCTATTTTTGATACTAGGATTCCTAAAGATGGCCGTATTGAGATAGCCCACATCAACACCATTCGAGGCAAAACCAAAAATTTATTTGGATTTAAAAGTTCTGCTGCACATGCTTATAACGCAGTTCTTGAGGAGATTCTTAATCATGTCAACAACCATTACATCCCAGCTCAACAAATCATTAGAACTACTGAGTGACAAATTAGGAACTCAGGATACAAAAATATTGCTTCTTGCTTTAGTAGAAATAACCTTAAAAGAAATAGATACACTTGATACTTTCAGTCAAAGGATTAAGGAAGCATACGCATCACTCGCAGCAGCAAATTCCAAGAGTAAAAGTAAAAAAAATACCTCGGCGTCTTCAGCAAACGCAGGAACATTTGATTTTCACCCTCTCAAAGTCATCAATAAAGTAGACTATGAGATCACACCAGGCGCTGCTCCGGATCTTAATAAATTGGTAACAATGTATGGAATGGAGCAATTACCTGCAGCGTTAGAGCGATATCGTAAACCTCGCTTGCTTGAAGCAGTGTCTCAGATTGAGAAAGAGTATCCATCCCACAAACTCGCCGGAAAAAGCAAGGCAACAATAGAAACAATCATTGCGTTTCTCGTTGAGCATGCAAAAAATCAATAATTTATAAATATGGAGAGGAAGACTGCTCATGTTTCATAAACAACAAGTTATTGCCAACAAAGAATATTTTATCCATACGTCGCTCGCTGAGGATAGTAGCGAAGGGAAGATATATATCCTTGACACTGAAATTGAAAAAGAAATTTCCGGCAAACGGAATCTCGCTTGCATACAATACAAACATGAACAAAAGAAAAAGAAAATCTACTGTGAGATATTATATGTTGATAAGTATTACAAAGAAAAATGGAAAAAATTAGATAAAAACAAGTGCAGCGTAAATAATCAGGAAAATATTAATGAAAATACGGCTTCAATTTTTATTAATGAATGGTATCGAAATTTATTAGAAATAGAAGTGGATAAATCATATGGATTCAAAATTATTATTCCGAAGAATTTGTATAAATTGTGGGCAAAATTATATTTACATCCCAAGCAACACCCACAAATAATAGTTCGAACTGCAAATATGCTTGGAATCATAGGGATTGGGCTTGGTGTTATTGGGGTAGGGCTTGGGTTATTAAGTATAGGTTTTGCTATTTTGGGGAAAATATGGATTATTGCTGGGGTAATAATCAATGTGTTTGGAATATTGGGGATTTAAGGAGTAAAGGCGCATCGCAAGGCAAAGCAAAAGCGAGGTGCGATTGTTTGCGAAACATGGAAACGACACTGCGAATAGCGCAAAACGTGATAGCGCCAGCCTCAGAACGAAAGCATCCTGAGATCTTTTCCTTGATGTT
>JAKAOI010000249.1 GCA_021812265.1 Chloroflexota bacterium
CACGCTTGGGGAGAGTAAGTAAGTCGAGAAATGCTTGCATTTCTTGCTGACTCAAAGAACCAAGAAGAGAACACTGAAGAATGACATTACGGTGTCCTATTTGGGTAAGTTTTTTGGGACGGAACACCGATCCAGGATTCCACAAAGGATTTTTGATTGGCTGCGAACTTACGGCAATTGGGATATTGGGATAATTTTGCTTGACAGTTCCGGCAGTTCATGATATCCTCTTGCTATAGCCGCTTCATGTATGTTTCATGAGAAAATTTTCCGATCAAGGATTCAAGAAAGTTTTTTCGGAAAAAGCGGAAAAGAGAAAGTTTATTTCATTTGGAGGCAACCATGGATTTTCAGGGTGCGCATACGTTTTCAGCCTCGCAGCAGCAGGTTTGGAACGCAATCACCAATCCCACAATTTTAAAAGAAAGCATACCAGGCGCGCAATCGGTAGCAGTAGATGGCAATACCCTGCATGTTACCATTCAACTCGATTTACCCTTAATCAAAGGGTCTTATTCTGTTGATATTGAAATGCTGAATTCTAACCCACCAAATCAACTTACCCTTGGAGTCGATCGCTCCGGCGGTTTTGGCTCCATTAAAGGGCAAACTGTCGTGAATTTTGCGGCGGCTGGCAGCGGCACAAACGCTAATTATAACGCGCACGTCGAACTTGGCGGAAAAATCGGCATGACTCCATCCATGATGGTGGAACCGGTTGTAAAGAAAATGGTTGATACATTTTTATCAAATCTGGATAAAAATATCAAGTAACTGTTATCAGTTTTTCCCAGCCTGCCGGACAAGTAACGGCAGGTTTTTTTTATGCCTGCGCATCAGGCAGTTTCATGCTATACTATACTCAGAAGGATACACTGCGCCGATACAAAAATTCTGCGCGCGCACAGCAAACAGCTGCACACGCAAATATCAACACGGCAACAAAGCCAGATTTGCCCGGCAAAAACGCGCCATACATCCATTCATAACGGTTTCTGCGCGTGGCTTTTAAAGCGCTGAATTTTCTCCCGTTCAGCAAAAACACTGGCGCGGATTTATCACATTATCGAGGATACGTACTTTTATGAAACAACTATGGGCGCCGTGGCGCATGACATATATACAAGACGCAGTAGGCAACGAAAACGATAACGCATGTATTTTCTGCGCTAAATCGCAGGCCGAGACTTCAGAAGATCAAAAAAATCTCGTTATCTATCGTGGCTCCTATTGCTTTATTATGATGAATTTATATCCCTATAATACAGGACATCTATTGATAGCTCCCTACCAGCACACGGGAACACTCACGCAAATTCCCGCAGAAACCGCGCAAGAATTGTTTGCGCTCACACAAAAAAGTGAGGCGGCGCTAACAGAAGCGCTGCATCCCCACGGCTTTAACTTAGGCATGAATTTGGGTAAAATTGCCGGCGCGGGTTTTCCTAACCATGCCCATATGCATATCGTTCCAAGATGGGAAGGCGACACAAACTTTATGCCGGTGCTGGCAGATGTGAAAATAATGCCGGAATTTATGGAACAAACCTACGCTAAAATAACCGCCGCATTCGAGAAAAAATAATAGCCCATGTTTCAGACACGCATGCCCGCCGCTTCCGCAAATATGCCGCTCAATTCTGCCGCCGGCTGCGACCATGTGCTTAACCGCGCGCGGGCTAAGCTCCGTTGATGAAATTCTTCCCGCAATGCAAAATCTTGCGTAATGCGCACAAGCGCCTGAGATAATCCGCGAATCGCTTGTTTAGAAGCCGGTTCGCCGAAAGGATCCATAGTAAACGGTATCGACGCCGCTCCCAGCGTTTCCTGTATCGCGGGGTCTTCAGAAGCAATAATGGGAGCGCCGCACGCCATCGCCTCTATAACCGGCAAACCACTGCCTTCATAGTGCGAAGGATAAATAAACGCCGTCGCCAATGAATACAACACAGGAAGCTCCTCAAACTGCTCATCTATTAATACTACTTGCCCTTCAATGCCAAAACGATGAAATAGCTGCCTCCAGTCGGGATATAACGGAGATGAGCCAATTTTAGCCAGTTTACCAACAATAACTAACTGTGTTCTGGTATCATGCGCGCGATTCATGGCGGCGGCAAACGCGCCAATCAGCAAAGTAATATTGCGCCGCGCGTCAAAGCCCCCGCGATACAGCACAAACGAATCTGCAAGCCCATATTTTGCGCTGATATTCCGCCGCGCCGTAAAATCTAATATTTCATGAAATTGCGGGCGCGGCGCAATTGCTATCTGCGTAATTTTATTCATAGGAATATTGCAATATCGAATCAAGTCTGTTTTGGTTCGTTCTGAAAGCGCTACCACTGCGGCAGCTTTTTTTGCTGTTTGGCTTAATAACTGCAAATACATCCATTGCGCCGAAGATGGATGATATGTTGTTAAAGCAAATGAAACAAGATCCGGCGCCGTTACCACAAAAGGAATAGAAGTTATTGCCGGTGAGGCAAAAGTAGGCGTATACAACAATTTTGCGTCCGCTTTTTTAGCAGTTTCAGCAAACGTGCGCTGTTCCCATGTTAATGTGCGCAACCGTTCATTCGGCGCAGAAATCGCAACCGTTTCCCACTGAAATGTTGAAGGTGTTGCAGGCTGCAATGCTATATCGCGATGCGACAGCATACTATATTCATTCACACCATCTACCATTCCCAAAGCCTCGATCATCCGAGCAAAATACTGCGCAGCATCAGTATGCGCATCTGCTAAAATGTCTGCGTTAATGGCGATACGCATATACTCAAATTCTCCTTTGGCTTCTATTCGACACAAAAAACATCCCCATTCATTCCTTTACCTAAATATAGCAAATATTCCATAGAAACACATAATTCTTTGACGGTATTTCGCGTCTTTTGCCAGCAGCTAAAGAATTATTTTGCATACTTCCCAAACAACTATTCATAAAACTTTTGCTTGATTATGCGCTATATATAAGGATGCGCCTTTTCCTGTGTTGAAAAGAAACATTTGAGGACGCGCCGGTCACTGCGATATGATTGAAATAAGACAGCAATCTCTCTATAGAATAGCACAAATTTAATATTTGTGCTGAAACTGTCATACCCGCATACACGCTCAAGTGACGGCGGTTTTATGGGCTATTTTGTAAATTGACCGCCTGTGTTTCAGCAGAGACGCAAAAGAACGACTGACCTTTTGCGTCTTTACTGTCGGCGCCTATTCCTTGCGAATCAGGCAATCAATTGTTGTGGAAAATGATCTTGCTGACGGTGGCGTATTGCCAATTTTAGCATTTCCTAATCTATGGAATATCTGCAATATCTGCAGGTTAACGCTGAACCGCATATTTCGCTTCAAGGTCTAGCAGCCACCGTTTTAATTGCAGGCCTCCGCCATACCCAGTAAGATCCCCATGCGCGCCGATAACCCTATGGCACGGCACAATAATAGGAATTTGGTTAATGCCGTTTGCCAACCCTACAGCGCGAAAAGCTGCAGGATTGCCGATAGCCCGAGCGATATCGCCATACGAGCAAGTTGCGCCATAGGGAACATCGAGCAACGCGCGCCACACCTGCTGTTGAAATGGTGTGCCAGACTGCGCTAACGGCAAAGTAAATACCTGTCGCTTACCCGCAAAATATTCTTGCAGCTGCGCAATAGTATCTTGCAATGACAGATTTTCCTCTGTCAATGTATATCCGGGGTACAGCGTATTCATGCGAGCCTCAGTTGCGCGCTGTGTATCTCCGGGTAAAGCAATGGCGCGCAGCCCTGCGTCATCGCCATATATTCTTAGCGCGCCCACCGGGGTTTCAAGAGTTTGGTGGGCAAAAACATACGCCGGCGCCTGTGTTTGCAAAGTTGTCATATCTGTTTCCTTATCCAAAAATTATTTGGAACATACTGTCTATTACATACTATAACACATAATTAGGACTTTCGCTTGAAAGAAAAGCGCATATTTCTCATATCTGCAATAAAGGGAGGTCGGGAACACCCCAGACCTCCGTACAAGGGCGTTGCCGCTTGTACATTCCCAATGTTCCATGCTGAAGCAAAAGTCCTGATAATAATTATCTGCGGCGACTTTTACTTAGGAATTTGCGTGAAAATGAAAGCGCAATTCCTTTTTGTTCCATATATTTTTGCAGTACACCATAAAATCTCTCGCGATCCGCCAGAGAAATGACTGCCAGCGCATCTGCGGTTTCCAGCGCATACGGGTACCCTCCGCCAATAATAATTTCCGCGCGCAGCACATCTATACAGTAATCTTCCAATCCTTCGCGGATCACCCATTCGGGCATTTCCACCCTTGCCGGCGGCCTATCCTGCGCGGCCCGCAGATATTGAAACGCAACCTGTTCGCCATCATAGCTATGCAAAACATCGCCGCGCGCGCTTAAAAAAAAACAGTAAACA
>JAKAOI010000250.1 GCA_021812265.1 Chloroflexota bacterium
CCGATCTTTACATCGCATAAGCCGCCAGGATTCGTCCTATACGGTTAGCGAAATGGCTCGAATCCATGCATATCACTCTTAACGTAAAATATTTTCACAAATTCAGCAACCTAAACGGCTTGTAACGTAAAACACGTATAACGCAGGTACGAACAATATACTATTATTCCAGTTTGAAGGGAGAAACGCGCTGAAACACCGCGTTACCTTATAGATACATGAATCCAGATGATCGGGCGCGCCGAATCAGAACGCTGACAGATTTAGCAATTCGCATGGCCAATGAAAGCAAATGGGCTGAAGCGCTGGCCGCCAACCAAGAATTAATTCAAATTACCTATCACAACAGCAATATTTTAAACCGGCTTGGCAAAGCATTTAGTGAATTAGGCCGAATCAGCGAGGCAAAACAAGCTTATAAGGATTCTTTACAATACGATCCGGATAACGCCATCGCCAAAAAAAATCTAGAACGGCTCGCGCTTCTTAAAGATGAAGGCGCAATAGACACTGTCGGTGGAGACAAAATAAACCCACAATTATTTATTGAAGAAATCGGCAAAACCGGCCGCACCAATCTAATTACATTGGCAAGCCCCGAAACCGTTGCGCGTTTAGCCGCCGGTGAACAGGTAAATATCACCGTAGATGGGCATTCTTTGCTTATTAAAAACGGCCGCAATGAACTCATCGGCCAAGTAGAGCCGATTCTCGCCAATCGTTTGATTAATTTCATCAACGGCGGAAATCAATACGCCGCCGCCATTACCGAAATTAATGATATGCAAATTCGCATCATCATTCGTGAAACCTTTCAGCATCCTTCACAATTAGGCAAGGCCAGTTTCCCTTCTAACGGCTCTAACCTGCCGCGCGCAGATATCCGTGATTCCCTTGTCATCGATTATGAAGATGCGTATAATGATGAAGATGAAGATGAATATGGTTCAAGCGCTTCGGATGAATTTGATGAAGACACGGAAAGTGATGATGAAGATTCCGACGAAGATGAAACCGATGAAGATGAAACTGAAAGCATAGAATCACTTGCGGAAGCAGATGATGACTCTAATACTGGAGAGGATGAATAACCCGTGAATAAACGAAAACTTGTCGCGCTGAAAAAGCATCGTATCAAGTCAGCAAAAGCTCGCCTGAAAAGGCGCGCCGAGCGCTCGGCTGTTTCTGCCACCGGCAAAAAATAACTGCGCTTCGGCTGTGCGGTTTTGCGCAGCCGAAATTTTTGCCTGCTACCTTTTTTATGGGAGTTTTTTCTATGCCCGCCTGCACCGTTCGTGAACTTGCCGCATGGCTTAGTTTTGTCGGCGGGCAAGTTGCCGCTGGTTTTCACCACCACGGATTAGATCGCGCAGTAGAATCAGTAGTACGTGTACGCTTGGTTTCACTGCAAGATTTTCAGGATATTTCGCCCCAATCTGCAATCATGCTTCCTCCCAACGCTTTTACCCACCAAACAGATGTTACCCCCGATGAATTTGTAAAAATGATTGCCGATACCCAAGCAGTCATTATCGACACCGGCTTAATCAGCTATGATGAAAAAACCAGCAAAGAGCTATGCGCCGCCTCCGACCTGTACGGCATCCCCATCATCTCTATCCGTTCTGATCGCAACGCCATCATTATAGCAAGCCAAATTAATGAATTTATTCACGAAAAACAGGTTAAAACAGCCCGCATTGCCCGAGAAGCGCAAAAAGCGCTGGGATCCTCTCATCCGCAATCCGATCCATTGCGGCAATGGGGCACATCACTAGCTAACCACACCAGTTTGGTGTTCATTTTAGAAGATGAATACCGCGCACAAATTTTACAGGTATTTCCCGCCAACACAACATACACCGAAGAAATAGTTCATGAAGCGCTTTCCAGTTATTCGGCAAAAGCAACAATAAAACCGGCTACTCCTGCCGGTTTCGGCGCAGATTTTCCTGCGCAGCGCAATTTGCCGCACCACATGGCCCGCGCAGTGGCGCCACTCCGCATAGGCGCCGGTATTATTGGCTATATGTCGTTACTTGGCGCGGATGAACAAATTACACCAGATTTAATTGATATCTTGCTGCAAACGGCTCCTTCCTTCGCGTTTGAATTAGGAAAAATGCGCCAGAAAAAATTAACCTCACAAAACAGCGCCATCGAAGATCTTGCCGCCTTGTTTTCCGGCGCCTTACCCGATTCAGAACTGGCTCGGCGCGCGCAAAGCCACGGCTGTGATCTTACACTGCCCCAGCGTGTAATATGCGCCGCGCCTGCCAATTCCGCCAGTTTTTCTGCGCAGTGGCGCCGCGATAAATTGGAGCAATTTACAAAAGCATGGGCTACAGCAGATGAAACAGGCCTATATGCGCTTATCAACGCTGAGCAGCAGCTAGAGCCAATTATTGCCGCTTTGCGCGCGGTGTTTAACGATGAATTAACGTTTAGTTTCGGGGCAGGCAGCGCTGTCATCGGCGCAAGAAACATAAAAAACACATATAACGAAGCCCGTTTAGCCGCTCAAACGGCGCTGGCGCTGGGTGTAAAACAACGAGTTCTTAACTATAACGAACTGGGTGTTCTGGAATTTCTTTTCCCCTTACTCGCCGACGGCAAATTGGCAGAATTTTCTCGCGCAGTGTTAGCTCCGCTTATCTCTTCAGATTCCGGCCAAGATATGGCCCTGGCCGCTACGTTAGACGCATGGCTGACTTCCCATGGCAACGGCGCAGAAGCCGCAGAACGCTTGGCGGTGCATCGCAACACCCTAAAATATCGGCTTACAAAAATTGAAGAACTGCTGGGCAAAAGTTTGAATAACCCGGATGTTCGCCTTACCTTGCAGCTTGCGTTAAAAATCTGGCGGGTGCGGCAAAACTAAAAATATCACTTCACCTCGCGTAACGCGCACAGCTGCGCCGGTCGCTAACTGCACCAGTCGCGTTTTTCCCGACGCATCCATAATCACTTTATCCAACCGTTTTAACGAATCAAAATTAAAGCGCATATCTTCTTGCGCCGTTCCAATTTGCATTGCCGCCATCCGTATCATGCGCCACCGTATAGCGTTCGGCAGTTTTTGTACATCTTTGCGACGCAACGCAACAGAGCCATCGGCAAGCGTAGCGCTGAAATCAGCCCATAACTGTGTCGTCGCAGCGTTTAAATATTCCGCGTCTGCCGCAAATATCTCGCTTTCGCGCGCCAAAATCTCTTTTACTTGCGGCGCTATTGCCTCTATTGCGGGAAAAAGCTGCAAACGAATCCGGTTTCGGGTATAGGTTAAATCGCTATTTGTGGCGTCGGTTCGGAAGAGCAGTCCATTTTCTCGGCAATACGCCACAGTTTCACGGCGCCGCATTCGCAGCATCGGGCGGATGATATCGCCGCTTTTCAGGCGCATCGCCGCCATACCATCTCCTCCGGCTCCGCTTAACAGTCGCATCAATACAGTTTCCGCTTGGTCATCTAAGGTATGCCCAAGGGCGATAGCAACGGCGCCGGTTTCCGCCGCCGTTTTCCGTAAGAACGCATATCGCGCCTTGCGCGCCGCCGCTTCAACAGATCCTTTCCAGGCGGCGCGCTCCGCATCGGATATGGCGCCAATTGTGCAGTTAATGCCCAAACTGCGCGACACTTCTGCAACAAAGGCTGCGTCTGCCGCGCTTTCCGCGCCGCGCAAACCATGGTTTAAACTGGCTGCGTGCAGGGTAATATTCTCATAGTTTCGCAGTGAACTGCGCCGCAATGCCGCTAACCCATGCAACAAAGCCAGCGAATCTGCGCCTCCGGAACACGCCACTACAATAACGCCAAATTGCGGAAGAAGTGATTCTTGTGTCAAAGTAAAATGGAGTTTATCAATAAAAGTATTCGGCAAAGTTTTAAACCTCCGGGATATGCCGGCAAAACATTCCATAACTGCGCTTTTATTGTACCATTATTTCACATTGTATAAGGAGCTATTGCATAATTATGCGCAACTCACCAATACGTTATACACTGACAAAATTTTTTATCATGAGTGTTTGCATGCTTGCAGCAGGCTGTTCGCTTTCGATTCCCCAAACTACCACCACCGCAAACACGAATGGATCCAACGCCACAACATCCGGCAGCCCAACTTCCGCATGCGCAGCCGGCAGTTCCGCCGCTATTTGCGCTTTAGGGCAAGGAATTCAAAATGGAACATTATATATAGAGCCAGACGCCGGCTATAAACCGATTGTAGACGCGATTCACGCGGCGCAAAAATCCGTCCAGTTAGAAATATACCTGCTTACACAGCGCAGTGTTATTTATGCCCTAGAAGACGCCGCAAACCGCGGGGTAACAGTGCAGGTTATGCTGGAACCGCATCCCTATGGCGGCGGCTCGCCCACCGCAACACTGGATAAATAGATCGGA
>JAKAOI010000251.1 GCA_021812265.1 Chloroflexota bacterium
TCCGATCTCCCATTAATACGGAACCATCTGCCGCCGGCCTGCCAAATTAAACCAATAAACCAACCGGCGTCTTTCGGCGGAAAATCTGTAATATATGCAGTAGGATCGGCCTTATGAAGAGCAACTGCGTCCTGTTGATACTGCGCCCAAGTTGTTGGAACCGGCAAGTTATACTTGGTAAACAGATCTTTTCGGTAAAACATTGCTTCAGGACCCGAATCTTGCGGAATAGCATAAATTGAGCTTCCAACAGTTACCTGTTTCCATGTCCAAGGCACAAAATCACTTTGCAGCGAGCTTGCGCCATACTGTGAAAGATCCACCAAACCACCAACTGACTCAAACGTAGGCAAAAATTGATACTCAATTTGCCCCAAATCCGGCGCATTACCGGCTTTTAAAGCCGTCAACATTTTAGCGTATGTGCCGTTATTTCCTGCCGTTACCTGATTTAACGTAACATGAATATTGGAATGGGTAGAATTAAATAAGTCTATCGATTTTTGTATGCCGGGAACCCAAGACCAAAAAGTTAAATTCACCGGGCCGCTGGAAGCAGGTGTAGAGCTGCCACAAGCCTGCAATGCTATTGATAAAATAACAATGGTCGCTATCGCAAATTTTGTAAACCATCGAGAATGTGTGGGTTTTGTCATTGTAAATTTTTCCTCCATTGTAATCGTTCTTTTCAACTCTGAATAAAACCGCTATAAACGAGACCCGCTATCACGGGCCAAATGTAAACAAACTCCCCTTTCATACGCATATTTTAAAAAGGCTATACCGGCCTTTGCTTTCTGTTTCTTTACTACAATTAATTAATAAAACAGATTAATTAATTGCGCCAAAAAAAACCTCATAACTCTCAATCCACAGCAAAACCTTATATTGGCCCTGTAGAATGACGTACCACAAGCGCCGGATGCAATAGCGTGATAACTGGTAATGAATTGGCTGAATATTCTATCGAACGCAATAATAACAAAACTGCTTCACGCGCCATAGCCTTTTTAGGAATTGAAATAGACGTCAGCGGCGGACGTGTATGCGCCGACTGCGTAATATCATCCAAACCAATAATGGATATATCCTCAGGCACATTTCTGCCCATTGCCTGCGCGGCGTCTAAAACACCTGCAGCCATCAAATCGTTTGTGGCAAAAATAGCTGAAATTTGTGGAAAATCGCGTAATATATTTTTCCCCTGCAGATATCCGCTTTCATAAGAGGCGTCTGCTGTGCTGCGCAGCCATTGTTCATCAATAATAATTCCGCTCATACGAAAAGCGTCTAAAAAGCCGCTTAAGCGAAGCTGGTGTGTCGGATTTTCATATATTACACCACAATTACGATGGCCCAATTCCAATAAATGAGACGCCGCTAAAAAACCCGCCTGTCGAAAATCTATAGACACTACAGAAAGATTATCTGGGTATGGCAACGACTCCCAACTATACAGCACTATCGGAAAATCGCGCTGTGAAAGCGTTTTAGCGTCATAAGAGGAATAATGATCTTCCGCTAACAGCATGCCATCTATTGCTCGATGTGTTAAAGATTCAAATTGCTGTCGGCTGCGCTTCAGATCATTTCGGGTAGTGCTCAGAATAAATTGATAACCAAACTCATCTATGGTTTGTTCCACTTCTTCGGCAATTTCTGCATAAAAAGGATTTTTTAGTGTTGGAACAACAAGACTGATAAGATTTGTTTTGCCTCGAGCTAATGCGCGCGCCACTAGATTAGGAGTATAACCTAATTCTTTTACTGCGGTGATTACTTTCTCCCATGTTTCTGGCCGAACAGGTTTTCCTGCTAATACATTTGAAACTGACTGCTTTGTTACCCCTGCTTTTCGCGCCACATCTGCCATTGTCACCATCGACAAAATCCTCTTTATTTTTACCGGTAAATGTTCCGTAAAAGTATTATAAAGCATAAAAATACCAATGTCAATAGTTTTTTGATTGATTTTTATGTTTAACAACATATTTTAATTTTTACCGGTAAATATATGTCTGCCCTGTTTCTAAACCTTTTTATCCTAATCCCGGTGTTGCCGTCGGGCTGGGCGCCGCAGTGGGTGTGGCAGTTGGCGCGACCGTCGGGCTGGGCGCCGCAGTGGGTGTGGCAGTTGGCGCGACCGTCGGGCTGGGCGCCGCAGTGGGTGTGATAGTGGGCGCTGCCGTCGGGCTGGGCGCCGCAGTGGGTGTGATAGTGGGCGCTGCCGTCGGGCTGGGCGCCACAGTGGGTGTGGCAACGGGTGGTTGAAATGATTGCGGAGGGAGGGTAGGAATTGTTATTGGACTCGGTGTGACAGTCGGCAAAGTTGGAGTAGGCGCTATAGTTGGATTAGGGCTATTTTGTGGGAAAGACACCGGAGGCGCGGTTGGAGTATCAGTTGCTGCCGGCGCTGTCATAGCCGGCGCTATAGTTGGCGTAAACGGAACAAAGTTACTGTTCGCCTGCACAAATTCATTGGTAAGCAATACAATAATTACAAATGATCCGATAAATAATGTGGTAATTGCCGAATACAACAGACGCATCTCTCCTTTAGTATAACGCAGACGCGGCCGTAATAATCTTTTTTTGGAAAACTTACCGTTATGATCCGGCTGAATAATATATGGCGGCATAGAAAATATCGCATCTCCACAAACACTCTACCATAATTCAATCGGCGTTTCGGTAAAACTCTTTAGCGAAGCGCAATCTGCAAATCTGCAACTATTGCGCCAACCTCCATGCGCAAAAAGCAGCCAGCAGGCAACGGAGCCTGCCAGCTGGCTGTTATAGCGCCGGAATAGCCGGAGGAAATCGCTTGCGCACATAACTTCTGGCGGAATTACATGTGCGAAGATTCAGAACTGTTTTGCTAAAAAATGCAATTAATATTCCGTTTTTACTGCGGCGTTTACCAACGCTTTTTCAGAGTGGGATAATACCCGTTCTGCCGCTTTTGACGCCAGCGTTGTAGAAATACCTTCCGGTTGAGTTTTACCAATATACCCCGACCGAAGTTTTGTTCCTTCACGCCAATACGCATACCAGTATGGACCATGACCAAATCCGTTTTTACATGTGCTGCATGTTGATTTTCCGCACTTGCGGTACTGAAGCTGGTAAGTAATATGTTGATCTTCCGGTAATTTTGGCATTGCGCCCTCCACAATTTTCAAAAAAATTTATTGGTCCAATACATCGGCGTCCTTGAAACAGGTAAGCGGCTCGCCTCGTGTCGAATCTGTTATCTACAGAATAGCGCGAATTGATGATGAGTCCCTGAAAATACTATCGTCTTGTATGATTATCTTTTCATGAAAACCTATTCATATTCCCCATTTCATAAAACAGATTCTGAATCTTTAGTCATATTGCTGTTTGGGCGTCATTTTCAGCAATATCTGCTTCAGCGTATATATTACCGAATTATCAGTTATGCCTATCTTCCTCGGTATTCATATTTTGCCCGATACCCAATTCACGTTCTAACCGCAAAATATTTTCCTTCAACGCAAGAGCAGCTTTTTGTTCCCGTATTCGCTCCGATTGGAAGCTATCAATGACCATACGGATATCATATATGATGATAAAAATAGGAAACAGCATTATGTATGCAAAAATATACCACTTCAAATTTTTACCCATATGTGCTGTGTCAGCAATACCGCGCAGCGTTGATAATCCGTGCCAATCGCGCGCGGCAGCATAGATGAACGCCACAAAAAATATAAGCGGCGCAACATTTTCCAGCGCTGAAAAGTTACCAAAGATAAATGGCAACATTTGCGCCACAACAATAAAAACCGCTTGCCATGTCGGAAACTCAAAATAAGGCGAAACTGATTTTTGGGAAAGTGACATTGTTCTATCTCCTCACTAATTTTTACATTTGCAACCAAATAATAACGCATATCCCTCGATAATAACTGCTTACTGTGAGACAAACTCAGTTAAAAACTGAGTTTTGTCGCAGTTTCTGTTCTAAAACAAATAGCAGCGTGGTTATGTGTACAACAATCCATTGCATATTTTGTTGCGTTAAGTTTGTATTCTATTTTATTATGCCGAATGAGGAAAAATTTTCTTCGCAACCCTTATTTTTATTCATATTTTTATTAAGCCATTTCCGCATAATTTAATAAAGACAGATTTCAATGCAAACGCTCTTCATATCTGAGCGTTCAATACCATATGCGCAATAGTTACCATCATTTCATGCAGAGCATTATACCAATGTTCTATAATAATCTAAAAGGCTATGTCAAGGTAAAATGCTACAATGTCTCAGTTACTTACTATCACGCTGCAGATTATCAGCGAAAACGGTGTGTTTCCTTTTCAAAGCTGCATTTCTGAAATGAATAAAGCTCAATTAGGACTGGCAGAATTTCATAGAT
>JAKAOI010000252.1 GCA_021812265.1 Chloroflexota bacterium
ACCTCTAGACTTACGAATACAGTATCGAGCGCACAGATGATATTGCCGCGGCTGAATACCCTGCTGACAGGAATTTTGCAACGATTAACCGCTCCGGCTTTTTCACCGATAAAACAGACCGGTGTGCGCTCGATACTGTATTCGTAAGTCTAGAGGTTTTATAAGAGGAAAAATGATTTTTGGGAATATCCACGCCGCCCTTTGCAAGGGGCGGCTGATCCCCTTGCAAATCTTTGGCGTGTAGTGCGGTTTATTCAGCCGGTGTTTCAGTGAAAGGCTGAGCGGCGGCGGCTCCTGCGCCGTATTCACTGATAAATTGCTCTACCATAATCCGCGCCTGCGGATCGGTATATTGCACTGGCGGCGATTTCATAAAGTAGGCGGAAGGACCAAGCAGCGCGCCGCTGACATCATTATCTTTTGCTAATTTTGCGCAACGGACGGCGTCTATAACCACCCCTGCGGAATTGGGTGAATCCCATACCTCTAATTTCAGTTCCATATTTAAGGGAACATCGCCGAATGTGCGGCCTTCCATGCGAATGTAGGCCCATTTGCGGTCTGTAAGCCATGCAACATAGTCACTGGGGCCGATATGCACGTTTTCGGCGCCAATATTATAATCTAACTGGCTGGTTACCGAATTAGTTTTCGAGATTTTCTTCGATTCCAATCGTTCGCGCTCAAGCATGTTTAAGAAATCGGTGTTGCCGCCGACGTTTAGCTGCATGGTGCGCTCTAAGCGAACACCGCGCTCGCGGAACAGTCTGGTAAGTGTGCGGTGCACAATGGTGGCGCCGACCTGACTTTTAATATCATCGCCAACAATCGGCAAATGTTCTGCTTCAAAGCGTTCGCGCCAATATTGCTCACGTCCAATAAAAACAGGAATGCAGTTAACAAAGCCGCAGCCGGCGCGCAGCACTTGTTCAACATACCATTTGGTAGCGGTTTCGCTGCCTACCGGAAGATAATTAACTACAACATCGGTGCCGGTGTCGCGCAGAATTTTTACAATATCGCTGGTTGATCCCGGCGCTTTAGTTATCACTTGCGACAGATATTTGCCTAAGCCGTCGTGTGTCATGCCGCGATTTACGGTAACGCCCAAGTTGGGAACGTCGGAAAACTTATAGGTATTGTTAGGTCCCGAGAAAATTGCTTCACTCAGGTCTTTGCCAACCTTGGTGGAATCAATATCAAACGCGGCGCTGAATTCGATATCATGAATATGATATCCGCCTAAGTTGACATGCATAAGGCCTGGAATAAAATCTTGTTCGCTGGCGTTTTGGTAGTATTGCACACCTTGAACAAATGAGGATGCGCAGTTACCGGCGCCGATAACTGCAACCCGAACTTTTTTGCCCATTGAAAATTTCTCCCTTGTAGATTCTTGCGCCTGTATATGTGGCGCCTTTGCAGGTGTTTGCCGGCCGTTTGGCGCATTGCCATGCGGTGTCGCGGCAAAAATAAAGCGGTTTATTGCGGAATATATGCGCGAAAGCGCCCGATCGTTTACGGAATAATAGGCTTGTCGTCCGCGCTGTATTTTTTGCACAATTTCTGCCTCACGCAGGATGCGCAAGTGAAATGAGATAAGCGGCTGACTCTTTCCAAGTGTCTGAGTAATTTCTGATACCGTCATATCTCCTTGCGAAGCAAGCAGTCGTAAGATATTTAATCGGTATACATCGCCTAATGCGCGCAGGCTGTGATCAAATTCCGAAGAAGATTGCCATTGATACAAACCATTTATCCCAATACATCAAATTATTTTTATATATTTGTATATCCTGATGTTTTCAGGGTCCTGTCCTATTTATAACAGATTTACCTGGCAAAAGTCAAGCAATTTTTATGAATAAATGTAAATATTTTTATATATAAATAATTATTTATATATTCTTGTTTATTTGCGCTCATTCTGCCTTTGCCTATTTTCTGGGTTGCTGGCCAGAGCGCAAGTACGAGTTGATAGTGGTTATCTCAATAATAACAGGACTTTCGCTGCAGCATGGAACATCGGGGATGTACAATGGTCTCCGCCCCTTGTATGGGGTTCTGGGATGCCCCCCACACCTCCCTTTGTTGCAGATACGAGAACCATGCGCTTCTCTTTCCAGCGAAAATCCCATAAAAGAAAACATCTTTGCTAATACATTTTCTAATACGCCAATATTTGCTATAATGGCCATAAAACGTAACAATTACAGATTACAAAAAATAGAATCAGAATTTTTGTTGCGCAAAGTTGCATAAGCGCAATTTCTATTTTGCAATAACTGCGTCGCAAGCGCAGTTATCCGCAGTTTTTCATAAAAAGACCGTGATAAATCATGTATCTTCAAGCAAATGAAACAAATTCGGCAATCGTTCGTATTATAGTTATTGAACAAGATATAAGCGGATACAGCTTTTTACTGACAAAAAATTATATTCAGCCGTTGTTGGCGTCCCTTGCTATGAATCCGGCAACTTTTGTGGCGTTGTTGCAAAGTATCGACGCTATCAGTTCCGGATCTGCCGGTATGATTATGGAACAATTTATTCATACCGATCGCAAAAGGCTGATAAAGGTTTATTCCACTTTTTCACCCGATCTGCGGCTATTTTCCGGTGAAGACGCATGGCCAATTACAGATGAAGCAACTTTTCAAACAGCAGCGCATACCGGGCAAGCGGAGAAAATGATGATTTATTTGGCAGAGAAAAGCATTCGGACAACAATGCCATATATGTACAGCCAAATGACCGGAGAGCTTCATTTTTTTGATGGCGCAGTTTTTTTACAGGAAACCGTTACATATGATTTGCGCGCTAATTGGCAGTTTTCTCTGATATAAACATTGCTTTTCCAATAGCCATTTGGATTGCATATTGTATTGTGAAAGATGATTTCTGGCTCGCTGTGAACTGTATGCATGGAACGATACTCAAAGGCGCTCCTCCACGCATAAATTGTTAATTGAGAGGTTATTTATTTCATGAACGCGCTCCCTCACATACTTTTTGTTCGGTATTTAAGCGCTAAAAGTGCGGCGTCTTGGGGAATTTTGTGGTGGGGCATACTAACATTTATGATACGGACGCTGGAGCTTGCCGCGGCAGGAGCTTCACGTATAAAACGAACCAGTCCGCGAAATGTTCTGCTTGCCGCAGCGGCGTATGTTACGCCGATTTATATCGGTTATCTTGTTGGCGCGCCGTTGGTTGTTTTGTTGCTGGCAACGCTTGCCGCCGAGCTGATAGATATCAGTGTCTTTTTTACTCATACTGAATGGAGCCTCATCGGCTGCTTGGCCTTTAGCGCGCCTATTTTATTTTCCCTTAGTTTTTTGCAATATGCGCTCTATGTTTCGGTTACAACTTCAGCGCAGTGGTATGGATATACGCTGGCTTTTTTCCTTATTGCGGGAGAACTGGCGTCGGCGTTTATTGATGTGTATTATACCAGTGAATTAATTGATGTGCTTTGCCGAACTAAATGGAATATGCGGCTTTATCCATCGCGAAATAGCAGCGCTGCGGCGCAATTTCCGATGGTTTCACTGCATGTGCCGGCGCATGATGAACCTCCGGAGATGGTTATCCAAACGTTACAAGCGATTCTTCGGTTAGAGTATCCTTCCTATGAAATAATTCTCATTGATGATAATACACAGGATATGTTAAAATGGCGGCCGGTAATGGATTTCTGTTTAAAGCATAATATTAAAGTATTTCATTTGCAGCAATATCCCGGGTATAAGGCGGGCGCGCTGAATTTTGCCCTAACACAAACCAGTCCCAACGCTGAACTGATTGCTATAGTAGACGCCGATTATATTGTTCAGCCGCAATGGTTGAAAGAAACTGCGCCGCTTTTTCTGCAAAATCCGGAAATGGCCTTTATACAAACCCCACAAGCCTTTACTTATGACGCGGGCGATACCTACCATCATGTAAACGCCTTGGCGGAAAAATATTTTTTCTCGGTGGGCATGCATTCCCGCGCGGAACGCAATTCTATTATTTTTTGCGGAACTATGGGATTAATTCGCCGCAGGGTGCTAGAGCGCCTCGGCGGCTGGGCGGAATGGAGTGTAACTGAAGACGCCGAAGCTAGTTTGCGTATTTTTACAAAAGGGTATGTTGGGGGATATTTGGATATTGTGTATGGACACGGGCAATTGCCTGCAACATTAGCAGATTTGAAAAAACAGCATTATCGCTGGGCATATGGCAGCGTACAGCTAACGCGAGCGTATATTTTGCTGCTGCTGTTTGGGCGGAAACTGCGCAATAAAAATCCTAAACAAGGGGCAGTCGCCGGCGCATTTGCGCGGCTTAACGCAAAACAACGCTACGATTATCTTATGCATGGGCTGCACTGGTTTCATCCATAGATCGGA
>JAKAOI010000253.1 GCA_021812265.1 Chloroflexota bacterium
GCGCGGCTGTGACGATCTTTTGAAGCAATTGGAAGATGAACTTGGTGTGCAGCGCGGCCATACATCTGCCGATGGGTTAGTTACGCTGGAAACAGCAGAATGCATGGCTTCTTGTGGAACTGCGCCGGTTCTTCAGTTGAATGATGAATTTGTGGAGCAATTAACTCCGGAACGGGTTCATGAAATAGTTTTAAAAATAAAACAACAGTGAAAATAGCGAATCAATAAAAGCTAGGGAAGTTTTTTTAAGAAAACGCTTGCTGATATCTCTAAACCCGCGCAAGGGGCATCTCCTGCCCCTTGCAACTTTTTTGCGCCCTGTCCGGATGGAATACGTTAACTATAAGTTAACCCGCTATAATTGGCTGTTATTGCAGGACGCTGTACACTGTCCATGACGAACCATTCCAAAATGCAAACCAAGGCAAAGATTGATTGCCGGAGCTGCTGCTTGCAGATGGATTGCCAAATACCCAAAAGCTATTGGTGTCAATAAACTGCATTTCGGAAATGATCGGCTGTTTTCCCGGAACACTCACTTGCGGCAGCGCGCTAAAGCCGCTTCCTGTCCATTGCTTGAGGATGGTTGGGTCGGCGGCGGATTCCGAAGTATTTTGCATTTGCCAGATATTTTGAGAGCCGGTTTCAATTAAACTATAGTTTTGATAATTCTGTGGGTTTTGTGGTATGGGCGTTACAATTTTCCATTGCGCGCCGTTCCAATGCTCTGCAAATGAAAAAATCTGCTCTTGTCCGGCTGCCCAAACATTGTTTGGCGCAATAGCAACAATTTGGAGCATATTGGTGGAAATAGCATTAATTTGGGTTTTGGCCCATGTTTGTCCATTCCAATGTTCGATAAATCCGCCACTGTTTGTGTAATTGCCGACAGCCCAAACATCAGTAGAACTTGAAGCGCCTAAATCTGTCAGTGAGCCATATATTCCCGTCTGAAGAATATTAACATTCCACTGTGTTCCGTTCCAATGCTCAATAAGCGGAAAGGTCCCTTCAGGACCGGGCTGTGCATTATTTTGCTCCATGCCGGCAGCCCAAACATCATTGCCGGAAAGCGCCAATACGGTTTCCAGCGAATAGGTATACCCAGCCGGAGTTGGGGCTGTTTGCGCAATATTCCATTGTGTTCCGTCCCAATGCTCTGCGCCGGAGCTGCCCACAGCCCAAATATCTTGTGAAGAAGCCGCCGATATTGAAGTAAAAGTTATATTTGCTGCAGTATCTTGCGGATCCGCAACAAATTGCCAATTGCTGCCATTCCAATGTATAAAGTGATAATACATTGGTGAATTGGATGAATTGAACGACAGTGATGACGCCGCCTCATAGATTTTCCAGATATTATTAGAATCAATTGCAGAAATATTGGATGAGGAAGCAGTTCTTAAAAACGCAGGTATTGTTGTAACCGGTCTTGGTGTATCTGTCGGCGCAGGCTGCGCTGTGGGGGAAGCTGTCGCTGCGGCGCTTGACGTTGCTTGTGGTGTGACGGTTACAGATTTTGACACGGATGTTGTAGCTGCGTTGCAAGAAACGAAACCGATAATCAAAAAAGCGCTGATAATTGTCATCAAAATTTTTTTCATACATTCTCCATTTGTATCTATCACTTTTCGGGAAGAAAATTTGTGTTGATATCAGGACTTTCGCTTCAGCATGGAAAATCGGAGATATACAAGGGGGCCGCCCCTTGTACGGGGTTCTGGGGTGTCCCCAGACCTCCCTTTGTTGCAGCTGCGAGAACCATGCGCTTCTCTTTCAAGCGAACGTCCTAGATATACTTTATGTGAATCAACACCACGCATTTTAACCGAATGCGCACTATACACTGCTTATTGCGATATTGATAAACAGTATAGCATACGTAGATTTTATAAACTGCTGTATGGAATAATCTACTTTGTCATATTCCTCGGAAACAGCGCGAGACAAAAGTTTTTGGAAACAGGATATTGCGGGTGTATGAATTAGAAGTTGGCAAAAGGGCAAAAAAGAGGTATCCTCAGCATACAAGTCATCACACCGATGCAGGAGAATACCCCTCATGAACATGATAGATCAGACAGATCTTCAAGCGCAACTCAGAGAAGCAACCAGATATTGCAGCGCGGCAGAGAAAGAGAGTGGCGCTATAACCGGTTTATGTAAAATAATGAGGATAGAAAAAAATATCTGCGCGCAAAAATATTGAGAAAGGCAGAGAATAAAATATACGATGACAGATGTTACAGATGCGGATATTGTAGCGGCCGAAGAACAATTGCCTAATTTGTTGGATGAACTGAAAACATGGGTGAATATCGATTCGGGAACCGATAATAAGGCAGGTGTAGACGCATTAAGCGTGCTTGCCGCAAAACGCCTAGAGCAATCGGGATTTGTGGTAGAACGGATTTCGATGACGCAAACGGGAGATCATTTGATTGGCAGCAAGCGCGGAAATGGTTTGCTGCGCCTGTTGCTGATAGGGCATATGGATACCGTGTTTCCCGCCGGAGCCGCCGTTGAACGGCCCTTTACCATTCGCGATGGCAAAGCATATGGCCCGGGTATTTTTGATATGAAATCGGGGATACTTGCCGTTCTGACTGCATTGGACTGTATTGGACCGGCCGCGCAAAACGCATATGCTTCAATTACAATGATGTGCAACAGCGATGAAGAGATTGGTTCGCCGACCAGCAAGCCCTATATTGAACAATTGGCGCGCGCCAGCGACGCGGTGTTGGTTTTAGAGCCTACCCGCTCGCTGAATACTGTCACTGTTGGGCGCAAAGGCATTGCCGCTTATACGCTGGATGTATTCGGGCTGGCGGCGCACGCCGGCGTTATGCCCGACGCCGGTAAGAACGCTATTTTAGAGTTATCCTCTTTAATCATACAATTACAGGCGCTGCATAAATCTATACCGACCGTAAGCTTGAATGTTGGCGGGGTGACCGGTGGGGGAAGACGCAATGTTGTGCCGGATCGCGCTTCGGCAATATTTGAGATGCGGGCAGCAAATCTTGCGGCGTTTTTGCAAGCTAAAGAGGCAATTCGCGCAGTAATAAACGGCGAACGGCTTGTGCCCGGTGTTACCGTAGAATTAACGCAAGAACCGGCGGAACATTTGCCGCTGGAGCCGATGGAAGCTTCGGCGGCGCTGATTGCCGAGGCGCGCGCAATTATGCAATCGATGGGGTTGGAATTAGAGGCGCTCAGCATCGGTGGCGCATCAGATGGCAATACAACCGGCGGCTTAGGGGTTCCTACGCTGGATGGCTTGGGGTTAATCGGCCAAAACTCGCATAATCCCGATGAATATATTCAAGTGGATCTCATTCCTCAGCGGGTGGCGTTTTTGGCAAAATTACTGCGCAATCTGCCCCAAAGCTTGCAGTCAGCGCAGTAATTCGGCGGGAAATGGTCATGGTAAAATGATTCTGCGTTTAAATTCCATGGAATCCCGGTTTTTGATATTCTGGCCGTGGCCCTTGATATGACTCAGAAATGTGCTCGGCGGTAACAATTGTTTTAATATTGCCGCGCACATTAAATTCACCGGTAATGCGCATCCAGCGAGGATTCAGCAAATTTAAAAGATCTTCCAATATTGTGTTTACTGCGCTTTCGTGGCTGATGGCGCGGCTGCGGTAGGTGTTGATGTACAGTTTTAGACTTTTTAGCTCTACCACAAAAGCGTCTGGAGCGTAATCCACCACAATCACCGCAAAATCTGGAAAGCCGGATCGCGGACACAAACAGGTAAATTCGGGGATTTCAAAGCGAACAAGGTAATTTCGGCGGGAAAAATCGTTGGGCCATCGTTCCAGCTCGCTATTGGCAATTTCATCTCTGCCATATGTTCCCGGAGTTCGCGAATCTGGTGACGCAGTATGTTTAGATTTTGGCATGTTGGCGCTGACCTTATAGTAGATTGATATTGTAGTCTATCATATCACATCTTTGCGAAGAGAGTAGCCGTTGAGCATTGATATATGCATAACATAACAAAAAAACTATCAAAACTTGCGTTACTTGCGTTTTTACAGAATAGCCCATAAAGCCGCCGTCCCTTCAGTGCGTGCGGATGTACGGGCTTGCGTCGGCTTGAGCCAGAGGTTGCACTCTTGCCGATCTCGTTGTTTCTGTGGTAGCATACCTACATGGGAAACAACTTAGAGTACCAGTATGATGAGCATCATGTCCATCTGATCGTCTATCATCTCATCTGGTGTCCCAAGCGCCGCCGCAAAGTGCTGGTCAACCAGATCGGCAAGCGATGCGAAGAACTGATCCAGCAAAAGTGCAACGAACACGGATGGACGATCTTGGAACTGGCGATCCAGCCCGATCATATTCATCTGGTTGTGCGGGCTTGGCCGTC
>JAKAOI010000254.1 GCA_021812265.1 Chloroflexota bacterium
GGGTGTTATCAACCATCCGCTTCTCTTTCCAACGAAAGTCTTAAATATGTAATAAAAAAAACAATTGCAAATGGCGGAATGACGTATGACGATTTTGTAATGATACAAATGAATTGAATCCCGAAAAAGCATGCCACTTCATATTAAAAAATTTTTGCCGATTGAAACATTATCAGGACTTTCGCTTCAGCATGGAAAATCGGGGGATATACAAGGGACAATGCCCTTTGTACGGGGTTCTGGGGTGTCCCCAGATCTCCCTGTTTCAGATACGACCATGTGCTTCTCTTTCAAGCAAAAGCCCTAATTATAAAACAAAGCCGGTATGCACCGGCGTTTATGCGAACCTTTTGCTTAGCGAGGGATTATATGGAAAAAGGAACAATAAAACAGATGATTGATCGTATTATATTGTTGCGTTCATGCGGAAATTCTGCTATTGCGGTGACAGTAAAAACAAAAATTATCCTAAAAGGGATAAATCCTGATAAGTATACTTCACAAACTGATGATGATCCCCAAATTATTCGTAAATTGCAAGATTTGGCGGATGAATTTGGCATTCGTTTATAAAAACCATTACCCGTGATAGAAGAGGTTGCTTATGCATACTATTACTGCCTATACATCTCATACTGAAGTGCCGGCTGCTGTTGCCGAGTTGCAAGATCAATTAAAATTAGTTTCTCAACCGAAGTGCGTCCTCTATTTTGCTTCAGCATCGTATCCCTCAGAGAAAATTGCCGCCGCAATGGAAGAGGCTTTTTCAGGCGCAACCGTATTTGGCTGTTCAACCGCCGGCGAGATAGTCAGCGGCAAAATGCTGAAACATTCGATTGTTGCAATGGCGCTGGATCAATCTATTATTGGTGATATTGTTATTCAGGCTGTTTCTCCGATTGAGGAACAAATTGACGTATCTTCTGTTTTTTCTGTGTTCGAAAAACATTATCATATTTCCATGCGTGACGCAGATCCAACTCAATATGTGGGAATTATTCTTTTTGATGGACTTTCGTTTGCGGAAGAACGCTGGATGGATAAAATCGGCAATGCAACAGATGTGGTGTTTATCGGCGGATCGGCCGGAGATGATTTGAAATTTTCCAGAACATATGTATACGCTCATGGCCGCGCCTATACGAACACAGTTTTATTGGCGCTGCTGAAGCCAAACTGCAAATTTGATATCATTAAAACCCAAAGTTTTCAAACACTTCCTCAACAATTGATTGCAACGAAAGTTGAGGAAGCGCATCGCGCAGTCATTGAATTTAATAATAAACCGGCTATAACGGCCTATGCGGAAGCTTTGGGCAAGTCCATTGATACTGTGGCAGAATCTTTTATGAGTAATCCATTAGGTTTAATGGTTGGCGGAGAACCGTATGTGCGAAGCCCGCAGCGAATTTCTGACGGAAAAATGATTTTTTATTGCACCATAAAAGAAGGTATGGATCTGCAAGTTCTTCAATCTTCAGATATGATCCGTGATACCCGCGAGGCAATTTTGGAGAAGAAAAACGAGTTTGGCGAGCTGCAAGCGTTAATTAATTTTCATTGCATACTGAGAACCTTAGATTTGGAAAGCCACGGCTTAACAGAAGAATATGGGCATATTTTTGATCATATTCCTACAATAGGGTTTAGCACGTATGGTGAAGAATATATCGGGCATATGAATCAAACTGCAACAATGCTGGCTTTTGCCGCTTAAAATTGCTATTTCTTCTCGTGTTGTTTTATGCTAAGGCGCAGCGGCTGCCCGCTGCGCCTTTTAAATGCGCTATGTTGAATAATATCTGCGATCAAATCAATCTGCTGTGTGCAATTATTCTTTGCCGGAGGCAAGCCAGTTTAATTTGCCAAGTTTTCTTCCAAGCTGAAGATCGTATCCCCAAACTATTCCGGCCTGACTTAAAAATAATCCCGCAAAAACAAGAACATAAATAATAGCGGCGCCGATATCTGTTGCGCCGGCTTGGTATGGGCCGCCAAAACCTTCTGCCGTGGTCCAGATAATGATGGAAAGAAGTGTTCCGCTAATATATGATAGCTTTCTGTGTTGAGGCGCCACTGAAAAAAAGCTGAATAACAGCTGAAGGAATATGCAATGCGTGTTTGGCAGAATTTGGTTTCGAGCGTCACGCCTGTGGAAGTGTTAAAATAAATGTAGATCCTTTTCCTAAACCGGGGCTTTCGGCGTGTAAGCTTCCCTGCATTTGTTCGGCCAATGCGCGGGAAATGGTCAGCCCGATTCCTGATCCGCCTAATCCGCGAGATCGTGATTTATCTACTCGATAAAACCGATCAAATATCCGCAGCAAATCTTCTTTGCCTAATCCCACACCTGTATCCGTGACCTTAATACATATCGCTCCTTTTTGTTCTGCAGCAGAAACTGTTATTTTCCCCGGCGGCGGTGTGTATCGCAACGCATTTGTAAGCAGATTGATGATAATTTGTGCGGCGCGATCCGGATCTGCCAGCATCATTGGCGTTTGTGGATCAGCAGTTATGGATAGTGATAATCCTTTTTCTTCCATAAGATCCAGGACGTATTGACTTGCTTTTTCAATAACGGCGGTGGCGGAACATGGCTGAATGGTAAGTGGTATGCGGCGTGATTCGGCGCGTGAAAGTTCTTGTAAATCATCAACTAAACGCCGCAAGCGTCCGGTTTCGTCCACCAGTTTACCAATGCGTTCCGGTTCCGGCAAAATTACGCCATCAAGTATCCCTTCCAAGGTTCCCTGTAGAGTGGTGAGCGGGGTTCGCAATTCATGGGCGGCGTCTCCGATTAATTCTTTGCGGCGTTGTTCCGTTTCTTCCAGCGCTGCCGCCATCTGATTAATGCGTTTGGCTAACTCTTCCAGCTCGTCACCGCGGTTGAACGCCGGAACTGTAATGCGCTGATGATATTCACCTTGTTCAATGCGTGTTGCAATTGCCGCTATGCGATTGATTGGTCTTGCCAGATAACGGGCGGTAACAATTCCTAAAATCAGCGCCAGCAATATCCCGCCAAGAATTGCAATGAACAGCGCTTGGTGTAACGCGCCGATTATTGTTTGGTCGGTTGCTGTTTGCGCCAACTCGGATGTATTGCTCATCATGCCATTCATCGCATTCGGCTCACCCATCATCTGATTCATAACGGAGATAAGAAAATGCGGCGCAATGGCTAGAACTAGAACTAAAAAAAGCAGGATGCTGGCCAGCGCAACCAGCATATGGGAGAAAAAGAGTTTATTTTGCAATCGCATACCGCGCCATCTCATTTTCCATCATTTTTGCCGCGAAATCGGTACCCTACACCGCGGATAGTTTCAATATAAAGCGGGTGCGCCGGATCGGCTTCAATTTTTTTGCGCAAATTTGCCATATGCACATCTACAACATGATCATCATAATATCCATTGCCCCATACCCGTTCTAGTAACTGCCCACGTGTGTATACTTTACCGGCATATTGAACCAGCGCCAGCAGCATATCAAACTCTCGCGCGGTTAATTGCACTATTTCATTGTTTACTCGTACTTCATGCCGTTCGGGATATACGGTTATATTGTCAAAGTGATATATTTGTTCGATTTCTTTTGCCGCTGCGGCGCCCATCTTTGTATTACGCGGACGCCTTAGCATAGCATAGATGCGCGCCGTCAATTCTCTCGGGCTAAATGGTTTAGCTATATAATCATCTGCGCCGACGGAAAGTCCTACTATGCGATCTATCTCTTCAGTTTTGGCGGTAAGCATCACTATATACATATCGCTGAACATACGTATTCTGCGGCATACTTCTATACCGTCCATACCCGGCATGGCAACATCCAATAACACCACATCACATGGTGTTGTCTGCAATATATTCAACGCAGATTGGCCGGAATGCGCCGTCAAAACAGTAAATCCGTCTTTTTTCAGATACTCTTGCAGCATCTCGGTAATATTTTCTTCATCATCTACCGTTAAAACTGTAATCGGCTGAATTTCGGCCATATTCGCTGCTCCCAGTGAAAGATACTTTGTTAAGTTATGTACATAGTATATGGCAGGCATATCTCAAATACATCACAAGATATCCAAGTTTTCACAAATTTATGTTATTTAATCTTTCGCTTGAAAAAGAGGCGCATGTTTTTTGTATCTAAAACAAAGGGAGGTCTGGGGGATACCCCAGAACCTTCGTACAAGAGGCGCTGCCCCTTGTACATTTCTGATTTTCCATGCTGAAGCGAAAGCCCTATATATCTTGCTGTGCGCTGAATCAAATATATGAGTTATTTTGGCGGTTCACTGAGGTCGTTCAGCATTCGCTGCATTGTTGTGTTATCTATTTCACCGCGGGCATAGCGCTGGCGAATAATTTCTT
>JAKAOI010000255.1 GCA_021812265.1 Chloroflexota bacterium
TCCGATCTTTCGACGACCCACAGCGTTTGGAACGCTGGCGGCTTATCGAACCGCAAAACGAACACTTAGTGATGCAAATCGACGGCGAAATACGCCATTTTCGGCGGCTGCATGGGCTGCACTGGCAAAACGATATTATGGCGACGCTGGCTGTCTGCGAATTTTTTAATATTCCCGCCGCAGAAGCCGCCAAAAGTTTAGAATATTTTCTGCCACTCCCCGGCCGAATGCGCGTCATAAACGGGTTGCGCCAATCTCTGCTGCTGGACGACAGTCATAACGCCATTCCGCTGTCACTCAACGCCGCCCTGCAAGAATTAAGCCGCCAAGGAACCATCCGACAAAAACCGCGCATCGCCGTTATCGGCGCTATGACACATCTCGGCGCGCAATCTGATTTTTTCCACGCCGAAGCGGGAACCACAGCAGCGGAATGCTGCGACTGGCTGATTACCCGCGGTGAAGCTGCCATTCCCCTAGCGCGCAAAGCAATTTCCCAAGGGATGGACCCACAAAAAGTTATTGTAACAACCACGCTGACTGATACTTGGCAGGCCGCGCAATCTATTGCGGAAACATGCGCCGCGCCGCCAATTATTTTAATTAAGGGCAGCCCTGAAATGAAAATGGAAGAAGTCACCGCAAAACTTCTGAACACTCCGGAGCTGACCGAACAACTGCTGGATCGCCGGCGCACTATCTGGCGCAAAGCAATCGCCCAAACACCCGAGCGGCCAACATGGATTGAAATTGACTTAGACGCCATTGCCGGCAATACCCGAGCCATTAAACAAATTATCGGCCCCACAACAGAGATTATGGCCACACTGAAGGCAGACGCCTATGGACATGGCGCGCTGCGAACTGCGTGGACGGCGCTGCGAAACGGCGCCGCTTGGCTGGGAACCGCTGCTGTCAGCGAAGCGGTGGTTTTACGCAACGCCGGCGTTACTGCGCCAATTTTGGTATATGGCTTTGTGCCGGTATGGCAAGCGGAAGAAGCCCTACGCAACAATCTGAGCATAACGCTGTATTCTTTGGAGCTGGCGCAGGCGTTGTCCCGCGCCGCGCAATCCTTGGGCGCCAATGCGCGGGTTCATGTAAAAATTGATACGGGAATGGGACGGCTTGGCCTAAGATATGAACACACCGACGATATTTTGGCGTTTCTTCGCCTGATTCAGGATCTGCCCGGCATCATTATTGAAGGCATTTTCACTCACTTTGCGTCTGCCGATGAGGAAGATCTTACCTTCACCTACACACAACTGCAACGATTCAACGCTACACTTACAGCCGCAGAACAAGCAGGTATTCATATTCCCATCCGGCATGCCGCCAATTCAGCGGCGTTACTGCGTGTGCCCGAAGCCAGAATGAATTTGGTTCGTCCGGGCATTATTCTATATGGGCTGGCCCCTTCGGAACACGTAACGCTGCCGCCGGAATTTCGTCCGGCAATGACTTTTAAAACACAAATTGCCATGATAAAAACCGTTGCCGCCGGAGAGCCTGTCAGCTACGGCAGAACATACATCACCGAGAATAATGAACGCATTGCAACATTGCCCGTTGGGTATGCGGATGGCTTCCGCCGCGGCCCATTTCACTGGGGATACACACTTATTCATGGGAAGCGCGCGCCGATTCGCGGCCGTGTATGTATGGACCAGGTGATGGTAAGTGTAGACACCATACCCGAAGCAAAAGAAGGCGACGAGGTGATTCTTATCGGAGAGCAAATGGGAGAAGCAATCACCGTAGAAGATATTGCGCGTGAGCTGCATACATCGAGTTACGAGGTTGTTTCAACACTGCTGGCGCGTATACCGCGCATGAATGGGTGATTGCCGGAGCCACGCTTATTCTATTGTTTCCTTTGCGCTGTCTTTGCGGCAAAGATAAATTTCGCCAAACGGCTCATCTTGCGTGGCGGCAATTCTTTGCTGATTTAACAACTCAAGCGCAGCAATAAAAGCAACAGCAATTGCTATACGACGCAAATCCAGCGCAAACAGATCTGATAATGGAAAACGTTCGCGTTCCGCAAGCATTGCTAATATACATTCAATTTTTTCAGCCACTGTTACAACCGGCAGCGGCAATTCTTCAACTTTTTGTGTTTGATATTCTCGAATCGCTTTTTCATACGCCATTGTTAACGATTTTACTGATAAGCCGCTTAAAACCGGCGGTTTCCAATCAATGGTTTCATCTATATTTTGCGGAGCCTCTAACCGCGCATAGGTATGCAAGCCATTTTCGTCTCTTTGGCGCAGCGCGGCGGCAATTTCTTTGGCAAGCTTATATTCCAGCAGATTTCGGCGAATTTCCTCTGCCTCGGCCATGGCGTCTAAAATTTCGGCGTCTTCTTCCGATTTGCCTGTTTTCGGCAGCAGCGCGCGTGACTTTATATATAGCAGCCGCGAAGCCATCGCCGCAAAATCGGCTAAATGCTCCATCAAAACATGCTTTTGCGTTTGAATATACTCAATAAATTGATCCGCCACCGCTAAAATGGAAACAGAGGTTATTTCCATCTGCTTCCGTTCAATGAGTGATAACAGCAGGTCCAGCGGCCCTTCAAAACCGGGCAGCACAAAACGCGCCGCGCTATCAGCGGCAGGGAATCGCTGTGAGTCAGACAGTGTCATAACGCTTCATCCACCTTGTGAAGCGCCGCCGCCGGCCCATTCGGATCGTGATGCGCGCGAATCAGCGCCGCAACGCGATCTGGCTCGTGTGCGGCAAGCGCCAAATCGGCGCCGATATCAGCGTGGCGCCACGCATAGTAAAAGTATCGGCGATATATCGGCGGTTTTTCGGTGGGGTATGGTCCGGCCAACGCAGGCAGCAAGCCGGGGAGCAGTTTCATCATCAGCACAACTGCCGGCCTCAGTAAAAATGGCACTCGGCCGCCGCCTTTACCAGAATCGTGCAACAAGGCGGCAGCCAACAACTCGGTGTCATCACAGCCTTGTTCATTCAATTTTTGAAAAACATTTAAGCTATGACGCTGGTCGCCGCGATTCATAGATAAAAACAGCAACTGCCCTCCCGGCGTTAAATACCTTCGCACAGGGGCAAGGTCATCATAGGTTATCGTAGCGGTTAATCTATGTGTAAACTGCCATGTTCGATATGCAATATGAGAAAATATATTCTGGCTCATAAACGCAGCGCAAACGCGCCCACCGGACCGGTAAACAGAGCGGTAATGGTTGCGCTCAGCTGAAACAGCAGCTCGGAAGGGTTAAATAAAAATCCGATAAATTGCAGCAGCATTGGGAGTAAAAACAGAATGCCCAGCAAAATTAACTGTTGGTTTGCTTCACTGTGGCGATATTGCAGCGCCGAATTTGTGGGCAGCAGCCCAAATAAAATGTGATAGCCATCCAGCGGAAACAACGGCAGAATATTCAGCAGCCCTACAGAAATATTTACCGCGGCAAAAACAAAGAAGAACTGCTCAACTCGCAGCGCGGCGCCATTTTGCCAACTGGCTAAGCAAGTTTGCAGCGGTCCGCCATCTAAAAAACCATTTAAACAGAAATTTGCGGCAGAATCTGGCCGGCTATATGGCAGAACACCTAAAATAACCGCAGTTATAACGCCGGTGGCGATGTTGATACATATGCCGCTTAACCCAACCAAAACAACACCAAGATTAGGATCTATCCTAAAATTTTTTGCGTCGGGCCGCACTAATTTGCCCCAGCCCAACCCAACCGGCGCGCCGCCAAGAGGAAACGCCGACACTACGGCAACACTTAAGCCAAATACATCTATGTGTTTCAGCGGATTGATATTCAATCTGCCGGAGCGGCTCATAGAGCCGTCACCCAGTATTGCGGAAACAAAAGCTTGAAAAGAGTAATGGATGCTTAGCGCCGCAAAAAATGAAAGAAATGTCATCAGCATCAGGATAGTGTTCATATATCCGCCTTATCATTCAGGAAACGTTCGCAAAGCGCTCAGCTGCGCGCAAAAAACGCCGCGCCGCCGTTCCCAATTCTTTACGTATTCACTTTATAGTATATCATGACGCTATAGATAAGACTGATTCGCAAGCCAAGCCGCGGCATATGGATCATTTTCTTCCGGCGCATACGACACCAAAACCTTCATTGCTTCGGAGCCGGAAATAACAAAATATTTCATCGGCTCTGCCGGAACAACAAATGTTTGTCCCAACGGAGCCTCCAACGCTTGGGAAAATTCGTCCGATTCCCAGCGCAAAACACCGCCGCCGCCGATAACCGAAACAATATGGCAGCTAGCCCCGGTAGTGGCGTATTCCCATTGCGTATGCGGCGGAAGCGTTACCTCTTGCAGCGCAAAATGCCGGCACGCAGTCAATGTTTCGACA
>JAKAOI010000256.1 GCA_021812265.1 Chloroflexota bacterium
CTTCCGATCTGCACTGGTTTGTCTCAGTGCTGGTCCGGGAGCAAATTGCGCCAATGGAGCCTGCGATTGGAGATGTGGTGGGTATTGATCTGGGGATCAAAGAGATGGCAGTTTGCTCCAATGGATTCACCGCGCACAATCCGAAAGCCTTGCGAGGACGGATGAAAGCAGTGAAACGGGCACAAAAACATCTGTCCCGAACATTGCCTAAAGCAGGGGCAGCACCCACAAAGAAAAGCCGCAGGCAGAGAAAAAAGAAAGATCGTCTTTACGATCCCAATCGACCGCGAAGTGAACGAAGGCTGAAACAGTGGGTGAAAGCAGCACTGAAGCCAGCCGTCGCACCAGTCACGTCTCCTGTTCATCCTGGAAAACCGAATCAAGGGAAGAATCGGCTGAAAGTCAAACAGAAAGTAGCGGCCATCCACAAACGGATAGCCGATATACGGAAAAACGCGCTGCATCACGCCACCTCTCATATCACAGCAAAAGCCAAGCTGTCAGGTGAGCGACCAACGGTCCTCATTATCGAGGACCTCAACGTCAAGGGGATGATGCAGAATCACAAACTGGCGCAGGCTATTGCAGATGTGGGAATGTATGAGTTTGAGCGGCAGCTTGCCTACAAGTGTGAGCAGCAAGGGATTGCCCTGTACAAGGCGCATCCCTTCTTTCCCTCAACACAATTGTGCTCTGGCTGCCATCGAATGCCAACCAAACATATCGATCTCTCGGTCAGAACCTATGTGTGCGAGCACTGCGGATTGGCGCTGGATCGAGATCTCAATGCCGCCTATAATTTACGGTGGCTCTATACCGCTCGTACGGCGGAAATCGACGCCTGTGGAGAGATGGTAAGTCCCCGAGTGCTTGCACTTGTGGCTGTCTCAAAGAAGCAGGAATTGGATTCTGAAGAAGACAGTGCGTAAGCTTTGTCCTATTTGGGTAAATTCTTTAGTACGGTTGGTAAGGACAGCAAATTCTCTGTGTGAGGCGCGCGAACTGTTTCTTCGCGTTTCTTCTCGGTGAAGTTAAGTATTTTTCTTGCGCCGGATAGAAATCTTTTTCGGAATATTTGATTAATGTTCTAGCTGTCCGGATCTTTTTGCAATTGTTTTTTGATGGCGGCGCGGTGTTTATATTGTTTTTGCAGCAGTTTTGGCGCGGCGTTTATTGCCTGTCCAAAATCTATAGCGCTGTGAGCTGTTGTGTGCGGCGCATGCGGATATATGGCATTGCGAATCTCATTATCATCGGTTACAACGATTGCTTCTTCTTTCTTCGCGCGCGCCGCCGCGGCTAGTTCTATCAAACGCAGATCTGCCGATACTCCGCTTGCCGTGTAGATAACCTGCAAGCATCCCTGTCGTTCTCTTGTTTCGGTTGGCCCAGATCCATCAAAAACAACGGTGATGTTATATGGCGCAGTTGCGTACCTTGCCCGCAACTGCAACAGCAGCGCGCTTCGGCCGTTTTCTAATGATTTGCGTTCAGCGTTGGCCAGCGCAGGAGTTCTGCGGATAACGTTATACCCATCTACTAAAATATGTTTTTGAGGCTGCTGTGTCATTGTTACCTGCCAATGTAAAAATTATGTTCCGGCGCAACAAAGAATGATGTATTGAGCGCGTGTGTATTGCCGGCGAAATATTCGGCTATCTTTCTCCGATGATGACGGGATCACTGGGAAGAATTTGCTGCTCTAACGCTGAAACGAGTTCTAAAATTTCCTCGGCCTGACCGGTAAAAACAATTTGTTCATTAACAATGTTTTGGAATTGTTCGGGAGTTACATCATCTAAAAAGCGTTTGCCGGTGTTATCTAAGGAGAGCCGCGGCACTAGATAGATTGTGCGTGTGTTATTTTCGGATAGGCTGCTGTGTGTTTTTTTATATTGCAAAATTGCGTCGGCAATATCATTGCCGCTCAACAGGCCGGCAACTGTAACGTGTTCTCCCCAAAATTGGTTGATAACCGGGAAGGCGTCGGTCGTAAGATTTTTAATGGCAAGCAAATCTTTTGCAACTTTTTCCATTATGGGAAACGCCATAACACTGGTTGCAAAAACCAGATGCGTCGGTTCTTTGAGCGCCGCCGGCAGTTTTTTACGGGAGCGATTCCATGCGTTGATAAAATAGCGCGACATGCCAACTCCGTTTTCAATCTGATCGAATCCCTTATAATGTTTTGCGGGTGGAAATGGCTGCTTGGTGATGTGGTACCATTCATCGGCTAAATATACTAATGGCTGACCAAATTCTTTTTCAAATTTTTGCTGCCATTTTTGCGCTTGTTTTACAACGGTGTGCGCTTCTTCAGCTGTGAACGAGCGTAAAACCGGAAATCCGGGTGTTTGCAACAAATTATTATATTTTGTAAGCCCAACAGGCACAACTGAGATGGATTGAATGACCGGGCGAAGCTCGGCAAGATCTTTGATAGAGCGATCTAATTCATCGCCATTGTTCATTTCGGGGCAAAGCACAAGCTGCGTGTGCGCTTCAATACCCAATGATCCCAGCCGTTGCAATTGATCGATAATTTCACCGGATCGCGGGCCGCTTACCATTTTTTGGCGCAATTGGGGGTTGGTCGTGTGCACCGAAACATATAAGGGGCTAAGGCGCTGCTCTTCAATGCGTTGCCAATCCTTCGGCGTTAAATTTGTAAGAGTGATAAAATTGCCAAACATAAATGAGTAGCGGAAGTCGTCATCTTTTATATACAGCGTATTGCGCATTCCGGAAGGAAGGCCTCTTTGCGGCGTTTTACGTTCCGGCAGACCATTAATAAAGCAAAAAATGCATTTATTAGCGCATTCACGGATAAATGGCGCCGGCTCTTCACCGAAAATGGCGCCAAAATCTTCGTAAGAGTCTTTATTAATAACTGTTTGCAGGTTCGTTTCCTGCCTTTTAATGAGCAAAGACAGGGTTTCATCAGCGCTGTAAAATGTAAAGTCGATGAAATCGCGAATGAGATGGCCGTTGATAGATTCAAGCAAATCGCCCGGCTGTAAGCCGGCGCGTTCAGCAGGACTGCCGGGCACGATTTCGCGCACCCATCCGAATAATTTGGGCATAGTAACTGCGTTCCTTTAAGAGATATATAGAAAGTATATGATAGTTTTATCGACAAAGGTAAGGTTGTAGTATTATATAGTTGCAGAACAATTTGCAAAGCATGAACAAATATTCGTCAGATTAATATATATTCATCCTCGCAATATGGATTAATCTTGAATAATTATGCGGTTATTATATTCTACATCATAAATTCGGTTATTGTTGATGCAGCAATTAAGGATGGTTTCCGATATCATGTTGTTTACCGAAAAACTGCTTCAGGCGCTTGATACAAAGGCCGAGCAATTTGCGCAAGGCAGCTCAGCTTTTCAAAGCGAGTTTCATACATATTACACCGCCCTTCTTGCCTTAGGCAAAACATATCCGGCAATGCAAAGCCTATCTGCAGCGTTGGTTCAACTGCAAACGCCTGTTGGGGCGCTTCCGGTTGAACAATATGATGCGTGTATGCGGCAGTATGGAGCGGTCCCGGTAAAGACGTTTTCTGCGCTGTTTGCCAACCATGTGGAAGCGCGAAGCTGGGCCGAGCAGGTTATAACGGGAATATCGGTTGCCGCCGCAGACGGCAGCCAAATAGCGCCATGGGGCGATGTTTCCGTCCCAATTGCTCTGGCGCAGGCGGGATTATTTATGAATCCGCATTCGGCTGATAAAAACTATATAAAACAAACATATGTTGAAGTTTTGGGTCCGGAAGATTTGGCGGAATCCGCCGCAGATGACGCATCGTCTGCGTTTTTGGCAGATCAATTTGGCGCCGAAATTATCAATTTGCGCCGTTTTGAACTGGAATGCGCTACACTTATGCGATGGATGCGTTCAACTGCCGCCGAAGGTGTTTCCATAACGAAACCGCCGGTAGCGTTGTTTGATGGCTCTTTAATTGTATCTTTTGCGCTTACGATGCAATCGGCAATTAGGACAAGATATATTCACACTGTTGTGGCGCTGCTGCGAACCTCACAAGAAACTCGCATCCCGTTGCTGGGATATATCGATTCGAGTAAAGCGCGCGATTTGGCTGTAATGCTGCGCGCGGCGTTCCCCGAAAAGCAATTGCCTAAATCCAGCAGAATAGCGGACGCCCAGCTATTGCAGCCGCAAATGCGCTGGGGTGATGTTACCATTCCATTTTTAAGCGCGCGCGGCGATGTTTTGCATAGCTATGATGGCGAACAGGTTGCGTTTCAATATCTGCGGGCCGCGCAGGATAGG
>JAKAOI010000257.1 GCA_021812265.1 Chloroflexota bacterium
TATAAGACTCACACATATAGCGTTCGCCATTTCGTGTTTTATCCATAATATTTTGATTCATCTCAAGGTAAGCTTCTCGTGATTCAAACACAAAATCCGGAGTTTTATCAATAATATCTGCGCGGGTCCAGCCAAGTAACTGCGTAAACGCATCGTTGCACAGCAACGTTTTGCCTTTTTTATCAAACACAATAAATGCGTCGGCAGAAATATTTTGCAAAATTGAATCCTGAAACAGCAATAAATCTTGAATACGAACAGAAGCCTTTTCAAAAAAGGCAATAATAGCGTCTAATTCATCTTCTATTGCAACATCTTCATTCAGTTGAGAATATTTTAATTCTTTTTCAACTTCCGGTGATGTTTTAACAACAATTTCTTTCAACCGCTCTGTTTTTTGCAGGATGGATTCCGCAATTTTATGGGAAAGGAAATACGCTGTTATGATAATGCCAAATACAAACGCTAAGGCAATTGCGCCAAAAAACAAAAATGAATTTCGTGTCTCTGTTCGCTGCTGATTTATTCTGTCAGAAACTTGATTATTATAATCCGCTAAATACATAGATATATTGTTTTCTGAATCAGAAATCGATTCTGTAAGAACACCTTTAGATTGACCGGACTGTACAGATTGAAAAGAACTTTCGATATAATTGCCATATACAACTGTCCACACCGAAAAATCTGTTACATATTGTTGCTCCATAGTGGTTTGCGCATTAGCGTATAAATTTTGGATATACGCTTTCATGACTTTTTCGGTATGTGTAAACTCATATTCTGCTTTTATCTGTACATATGGATTCGTCGTTGTAAAATACAGAAGCGCGCTGTTTTGCTCTTGAAAAAATATATTTCGTGTCTCTGAAACAAGTTTAATCTGGTTTTCTACTTTTGTAGCGCTATTTACACTTAAAATATATATTGTCCCCGAAAAGGCTACAGCAAAAATAACCGTTATAATAGCCGCGGCAATCACCACCGCAAAACCCGACAGCAACCTTTTTTTAATAGTTTGCGCTTGAGGCATGTATTTACTCCGTTGCATATATGATACCACTAGTTTTCATCGGCAGAATGAGGAATTTATACAGTGCAATATTTCAAGTGAAATACTGCAAGGTGGGGTAACAGTTTATGTGGGGATGCTTTGCATGAACAGGCGCCTCACCGGGGAAAGGCGCTTAATACCGGCTGGAGACGCTATGGCAGCGTTGCAACTTCTCTTTGCGCCATAATAGCCGTTGTGATAACTCCAACTTCGGAAACCATAATAGCGCCACTGCGCAGCAACTGCTGATATTGACTGACACCGGCCTTATTTGCTGAATAGTCGCGCCGCGCCACTAACTCTAAAACGTCGGCTTCCTGAGTTACGAAATCATTCTGCTGCGCAAGCTGCGGCTCATACAGCCATATTTTAGCGCCGGCGGTCATTGCGCGCAACGCGATATCTAACATCACTGCGTTTCCGCCGCCTATCGGTATAGGACAGATGACAATATGTTCTGCCGCAAGCATTGCCGTAAGCGCCTGCTCAGCAGAATCTTGACTGACCGGAGCATATGGCGGTTCGGTAATAATCTGTTCAGCCAGCGATTCCGCCAATGTTGTGTCACTATCCCCAATATTCACTGCGCCAATAGAAAAAGGTATCCTCAATTCCGCCATTGCGCGCATAACAAGGTCTCCCGTTCCACCGCCTGCAACAATATGAACTGCTATATTTTGCGTGTGTTCACCGTTCGCCGGCTTTTCCCTTTCCGATGGAGAAACTACGCTTAAATATGAAGATCCACGTTGAACGCCGACTTTAATATCCACATGATAGATCTTTTTCAGAATTTCCGGCCGAAGCGCCGCGCTGGGAGGCCCATCCAAAGCGACACCATGGTTAAAAAGAATTAACCGCGGAAAATAGCGCGCAGCCAAATTCAGATCATGCATAGAGGCAAATACAGTTAACCCGGTTTCAAGGTGCAGTTTCTGCAATAACTCCAACGTTTCAATTTGATAGCGAATATCCAAGTGAGAAGTCGGCTCATCCAACAACAAAGCGCGCGGATGCTGCGCCAGCGCCGCGGCAATAATAACCCGCTGGCGTTCCCCTCCGCTTAATTCCTGAAATATTCTTGAGGCATACGCCTGCAATCCGCTTAATTCAATAGCGCGATCTACCTCATTTTTATCATCCTTACTCAGCAAACCTAACCGCATTGGCTGCAAATAAGGGGTGCGCCCCAATTCAATCAGTTCACGCACAGTGTAAGCAAACGGAGTATACATCTCTTGCGGAACAACTGCAACCTCGCGCGCTGCGTCTCTTCGCGGCCAATGGCGCAAATCTTTGCCCTGTAAAAGCGCGGCGCCGTGCAGCGGTGTATACACACCGCTTAAAACACGAATAAGCGATGTTTTCCCCGCGCCATTTGGTCCTAATAAAGAAATAAATTCTCCGGCGCGCACAGAAAACGAAACACCTTCAAACACCTTCGTAGTTTTTGTGTAGCCAAATGACACATCTTGCAGTTCCAGCAATGGAGTTTCAATATGTTTCATCATTCCGCCGAAGCCCTCAATAATCCGCGGCGCAACGCATAACGCACCACTTCAGAACGATGATGCAAATGTAATTTCTGCATCAACCGGGAACGGTATGTTTCTACGGTTTTCGAGCTAAGATATAATTGATCGGCTATTTCTTGGCTGGAATAACCTTCAGCAGTCAGTTTCAACACTTCTTTTTCCCGTTCACTTAAAGTATCGTATGCGTCGGTTTCCTGCGGGTTATTTTCATCTAAATATCGCGATAACAGCAGGCGTGTGGCAGAGGGATACAAAAAAACATTTCCGGCGGCAACTGCGCGCACCGCTTCAAACAAATCAGTGTCTACACCCTGCTTCAGCACATATCCCGACCCGCCGTTTTCCAACACCTTAAACAAATATTCCGTTTCGGCGTGCATCGTCAGCGCCAGCATTTTACAGGGAAGATTCAGCTCATGGATACGTCTCATTGCTTTTAGACCATCCATAACCGGCATAGTCAGGTCCATAATTAAGATATCTGGTGTTAACTGTGTTGCTTTTTGCACTGCTTCTGCGCCATCACCTGCCTCACCCACAACACACATATCCGGCTGGGCGTCCAACAATGTTTTTAATCCCGCTCGCAATATCGGGTGATCATCTGCAAGCACAATATGAATTATTTTGCTGTCAATCGGCTCTTGCTGCTGTATATGTTGATCCATGTACATTTTCCACCAGAACTTTTGGAATCGTTGCTGTTACTACAGCTCCTGCCCCAGGAGAAGATTCAATAAGAAATACACCACCAAGCAGCCGCGCGCGCTCTTCCATACCAAATAAACCCAATCCGGAAAGAGTATTGGTCTTATCAGTAAAATTTGCGGCGTTAAAGCCCCGTCCATTATCACTGATTGTTACGGTCACATTCTCGGCAGTTTGTTTTATGACAATGTGCGCAGAAGCCGCTTCAGCGTGTTTTGCTATATTTGTCAACGCCTCTTGCGCTATGCGATATATTGCTGCAGCGCACTCTGCAGAAACCTGAACCTGTTCTGCGGGAACCTCGCAGCGTGTAGCAATACCTGTTCGTTCTGCAAATTCCCGCGTTAATGTTTGAATTGCGGCGCATAACCCCAACTGATCCAATGCCGGAGGGCGCAGATCTTGAGCCAGTCGGCGCACCTGATCAATTGTTTCCGCAACAGCAACACGAATTTCCGTAATTTGCCGCTGCAAATTACTAAATTCTGATTCATTTTCCAACAATTTCAGCCGAATCAACAACAACGTCATGGATTGGCCAATTTGATCGTGCAGTTCCCGCGATATCCGCTGCCGCTCCCCCTCCTGGGCGTTCAGCACACTGGCAGAAAGTTCTTGCGCCCTTTCCTGATAACGCTGCAGCCGCTCCAGCATCATATTTATCGTATCAGCAACGCTGGATAAATCAGAATCGGCATAAATTGATTCCGGCACGCGCGCTGCATAGTTTCCGTCATCCAGCAGAAGAACCGTCCGGCGCAATTCGCGAATCGGCTTAAAAGCAGCCCGCAGCAATAATATATTGATCAGGATAGTGACACTAATTGCCATACACGCAAAAAGCAACGGCAGAAACCACGTCATATGTATGGTCTTTCCGTTTAATCGTGAGGAGATGAACAATCCAGTCATTACCCCTAAGATTACTAATACCACATTTGCAGTTAATACTTTATAAAACAGCGGAAAACGCAGTAACGGTTTAAAAGATCGGAA
>JAKAOI010000258.1 GCA_021812265.1 Chloroflexota bacterium
AAGAGAAGCGCATGTTTTTTGTATGGAAACAAAGGGAGATCTGGGACACCCCAGAACCCTGTATAAGGGTCGTCTGTCCTCGTACATCCCCGATGTTCCCTGCTGAAGCGAAAGTTCTGTTTCAATAATAGCAAATCTGCTGTTATTTTTATCGTCACTTTTCGGGCAGATAACTGGTATACAAAATTTTGACCGAGGCATATAGTATGGCGTATGCGTTAACCGCTGAACCGGAAATATTTGGCGCAATGACTATTTCGCGTGTCAGCGCCAGTCAACTTATAAAACATGTATTGTTGCAGGAAAAGCCAACAATGATTCGCAGCGGCGGCAAAATTGTTGCCGCTGCCATGCCGATTGAAACATATGAATTGCTGCTGCAGGAATTACATTGCTGGAAAACTCTTTATACAATGCTGCAAAATCAAGCCTATGGCCAGCAAGAGACATAATGGGTTTTGTGGCGTGTTCACAAAATCAAGGTAAATACAAACAATATTGTGATATCTTTCATATCCAATATCTCTATTTCATGTTGGTATATTTTGCTATAATATGAAATTGGACGTGTTGTTTATTTGCTTTTGTGTGGATAAATAACGGTTTATTTGCTTTTAATACAGCAAGGAGATATTACTTATGCAGCCTCCATCAGACGCAGATAACACCATATTTCCGGTGGATGAATCTGCCGATAGCGCAAGCGCCGGTTCAGTGAATCCGTCGCCGGCCCCGCCGGTTAAGCGCGGAATGAATCGTGTATTGCTTTTTTCAATTATATCCGGCGCGCTGGCCGTTGCGCTGGTAGTTACGTTTATTTTGGCTTCTGCAGCGTTGGCGAATACTGCGCCATCGACAGCGCAAATTTTAACATCGGCGGAATCGGCTTCGTTAAGCAATGCCGCGTTTACTTTCAACGCTAATATTGGGGTCGGGTTCAGCGCCGCCGGAGCGCCTACTACCGTAAGCATAACCGGTTCCGGCGCATTCGATGTGAAAAATAACAGTATGAAAGCATCGGTGAATTTACCGGCAATTATTGGGCAGGCGTCAACCGTTAGTTTCATTGCGGTGAATAAAGCTATCTATTTTCAAGATAATGCGCTGACACAAAACACACCATATGCCGGCGATTGGTTAAAACTGGATGCAAGCAGTATGAGCGCCGGAAATGGCCAAACAACATCTTTTTCATTGAAAGATTTTTACACCCACATTTCTAACCCATCATTGGTGGGATCAGAAACTATTAACGGAACAGATACGTGGCATCTTAAAGGTGTGTTAGGGATGTCATCAACAACAGCGACACCTGTCAGCGGATCATCATCGCCTGTAACGGCTAAACCGGTATCGGTTGATATTTGGATTACCAAAAATACGTATTACTTAGCAAAAGTTGCTATTTCCGGTTCAGGATCCATGAATTTGGGCAGTCTTATGCAAATTGGATCCGGAATGGGCGGCATGTTTGGGCAAGGCGGATCAGGGTCATCTCTTCCTTCCAACATGTCTATGAGTATGAATTTGACAGCAACTATGTCATCATGGAACGCAGGGCAAAATATTCAGGCTCCTACCGGAACAGTGGTAGACGCAACACAGGCTTTGCCCATTATTATGGGGCAATTGATGAAAGGCTTGGGACCATCTTTGGGGCAAATTGGCAATCTATTAACGCCGACTCCATCCGTGTAATCCTATTAGGACTTTCGCTTGAAAGAACAGCGCATGGTTTTCTCGTATCTGCAACAAAGGGATGTCTGGGGACGCCCCAGAACTCCCGTACAAGGAGCATTGCCCCTTGTACATCTGATTTTCCATGCTAAAGCGAAAGCCCTGCCTATTAAACTGTGCTTTTGCTGTATACATTTTTGATGCGTTTGGCGCATTTTGTATAAAACGGAGCAATGAGATATAAGTGGGACAGCTGCAAAAGGCTGCCTCACTTTTTATTGCGCTGCACATATGTTTGGGAAACAGAAGAAGAGTTTAGGGATATCCCCCGAACTCCTCGCAAGAGTCGGCTGCCTCTTGTGGATTGCGCATTGCCGCCGGAATATCTAAAAGTTGTCTATTGTTATTGTGCGGTTTCTGCGGAAACCTGAATGGTTTCCAGCCGTTGAATCGCAATATTAATGCGGCGCAGGCAACGTTCGCGGCCCAATACCAGCATCGTTTCCATGAGTGGTGGTGTCTCTTTTCGTCCGGTTACCGCAACACGCACACCCATAAATACAGGGCCTGCTTTTACGCCCATTTCTGCTGCAACATTACGCAGCGCTTGTTCTATACTGTCATGATCCCATGTGGCAAGGCCAGTTAAAGCGTTGTACGCCATGTGCAACGCGCACAATGCTCCGGCGGCGTCGATTTTTTTATCGATCAATAATTCAGGCAGATATTCCAGATCATCCACAAAGAAGAAGGCGGTTAAAAATGCGGCGTCGGCAAACGTTTTCATTCTTTCCTGATCTAGGTGTATAAAACTGCGCAGATAGGCGCGATCTAGCGGGCGCGCAACGGAATCGGGCAGCCCGCCATCTGCTTCGGGCGCTTCCAAAAATGGCAGAACGTTTTTCACTAATTCCTCAATAGAAAGTTTGCGAATATAAATACCGTTCATCCACAACAAGCGTGTTGTGTCGAATTTTGCGGGAGATGTATGCACTCTTTCAAGGCTGAATTTATCAATCAGTTCATCGACGGTAAAAATTTCACTTTGCTCATCATACGCCCAGCCAAGCAGAGCCAGAAAATTTAAAATAGCTTCCGGCAGGTAGCCGCGCCCTTTATAAAGCAACACCGGCTCGGCGCCATGGCGTTTGCTTAATTTTTTGCCATCATCACCTAAAACATTGGGCACATGGGCAATAACCGGCATTTCCCAGCCTAAATATGTATATAACAGGCCATGCAACGGAAAACTCGGCAGCCAATCATCGCCGCGTAAAATATGTGAGATTTTCATCAGATGATCATCAATAATACTGGCAAAGTGATAGGTTGGGTAGCCGTCTGACTTTATCATTACGGAATCTTCCAGCAGGGCGTTATTAAATTTCATTTCACCGCGCAATGCGTCTTGCAGCACTGTAAAGCCGTTTAAGGGAACTTTCAGCCGCAGCACAAACGGTTCCCCATCCGCCATTCTTTGCGCCGCCTCTTTTTCGGGAAGATTACGGCATTTCCTATCATAACCGGTGGTGGCCAGCCCTCGCTTTTGCTGCTCTTGCCGTAATGTATCTAATCGCTCTTCGGAACAAAAACAGGGATAAACGTGCCCTTTTTCTAACACTTGCGCTGCATAGTGCGCATATATACCTAACCGATCTGACTGGTAATAGGGGCCATACTGACCGCTGATTGCGGGGCCTTCATCAAAATTGAGTGAAAGCCAGTTAAATCCTTCAATCAAGTTATCAATCACTCTTTCTTTCGAGCGCACTTGATCGGTGTCTTCAATACGCAGGATAAATTGGCCATTATATTTGCGGGCCAGCAGCCAGCTATAAAAAACCGTGCGAAAACCGCCGATGTGCATTTCTCCGGTTGGGCTAGGCGCAAAACGTGTTCGCACAACCGGAGCGGCAGAAGAATTAGGTACATTACTCATACATGTGTTTTCCAATTTACTTACTTGTTATTGTTTCCGGCAGCGTTGGCGCTGTAAATCCGGCTTGGGTTTGACACTCCGCATAGGCTGAAGCCAGAGCGGATTCTTGGTTCTCGTTGCCCTGGCGGCTTACCACAAGATGGAACCCATCGCATGATAGAGGTCATCAGTCCCCAAGCGTTCTGACCGGTCAAGCCGATCCCGTTTCCCTCTGCCCGAAGGTACGGAGTCCGATATCGCGAATAAGGACAGCCGAATTGTGATCTCGATCCATGATCAGTCCACATTCATGACAGAGATGCGTCCGCGTACTCAGAGATTTCTGCACATACGCGCCGCATCCTGAGCAATTCTGCGATGTGTACTGCGGTGGCACGGCAATCACTCTGATGTGATGCAATGCGGCATAGTAGACCACCCAATACAGGAAGCGTCCCCAGGAGGCATCGGAGATGGACTTGGCAAGAGTGTGATTCTTGACCATATTGCGGATCTGAAGGTGTTCATAGGCAAGGAAGTCGCTAGACGACACGAGCGCGTTTGCCTTCTCTCGGGCAAAATCCTCACGCTGCCTGTGTACTTTCAGATGCGCCTTGGCCAGCTTCTTTCTGGCCTTGCTGCGATTGTGCGAGCCTTTCTTCTTGCGGGATACCTGTCGTTGCAGGGACTTGAGC
>JAKAOI010000259.1 GCA_021812265.1 Chloroflexota bacterium
CCGATCTAAATATTGCGGCCATCAATAAGAATAGGCTGGCGCATAACACTTTTCAATGTTTCCGGCTGTAATGATCGAAACTCATTCCAATGTGTTACCAAAATTAAAGCGTCGCACCCTTGCGCAGTTTCATAAGCGTCTTCACAATAGATCACTCGGTCATCTTGAATCGCCGCGCGCGCCTTTTCTTTGGCGGCAGGGTCACAGGCGCGCACATCTGCGCCTTGGGCCAGCAAGCTGCGAATAATATCGATAGATGGCGCGTCACGCATATCATCAGTATTAGGCTTAAAAGACAACCCTAAAATTCCGATAACAGCGCCGCGCAGCGATCCAAGCAATACAGCAGCTTTATCTACAATTTCATTGCGTTGATCATAGTTAATATCCAACACAGCGTTTAATAACTGCGGATGCAAGCCTGCTCCGGCGGCCATATGCGCCAGCGCCATAACATCTTTGCTGAAGCAGCTGCCGCCAAAACCAACACCCGCAGCTAAATGGCGTTTGCCGATGCGTTGATCATAGCCCATACCAACTGCAACTTCTTTTACATCGGCGCCCAATCTGTCGCAAATACGCGCAATTTCATTGATAAAAGATATTTTGGTCGCCAAAAATGCGTTAGAAGCATATTTAATCATTTCCGCAGTATATAAATCGGTTATCATAATCGGCGCGCGCAGCGGCAAATATAAATCGGCCACGCGCTGCGCCGCTTCGGGACTATAAGATCCCAGCACAATACGATCCGGCAGCTGAAAATCGTGCACAGCAGTGCCTTGCGCCAAAAATTCCGGATTAGCAACAATTTCAAAATGAATATCAGGATTTTTAAGATTTGCCTTGATAATTTCAGACACCACATCGCCGCTGCCAACCGGCATGGTAGATTTATTTACAATAATGACATCGTGATCGATATTTTTAGCAATTTGTTCTGCCGCCGCGCGCACATATTGCATATCTGCGCTCCAATCTCCGGTGGCAGGAGTATTCACTGCAATAAAAATCATTTCCGCTTTTGCAATAGCGTCGGCATAATCAGCGGTAAATCGCAGCCGACCGGTGTCAGCGCCACGGCCAATCAATTCACCAAGGCCAGGTTCAAATATAGGAACTACGCCGCGCTGCAAGCCGGCGATTTTCTGTTCATCAATATCCAAACAGGTAACATAATTGCCTAAATCTGCCAAACATGCCCCGGTTACTAAGCCGACATAGCCGGCCCCAACTATTGTTATTGTTTTCATATTATGTACTGCTGCTCCCTAAAAAATAGTAATGCGCGCATTACCATATATTGTTGTATTTGCTTCATAAAAAAGCTTCACATTCTGCGAAGAATTGTTGTGACAGCTTTCTTTATAGACATCATTGCAAGTCATGTTGTGGAAAAAGCGCTTCTTTTCCCTTATAAACGCTTTTCCGAAATATCGGCAAATTACGTTTCTTCTATATATTGTAACGAATAAAGCGCTTTATTCGTGGCAATTTGCCTAAATCCGGAGCCGTTTTCTTTTTTCCTTCTTATCGGCTTGACGATGATTGGAAATACATACATAATTAATGATGACACATACAAATATTTGGCGGCTTTGCCTAAGCAACTTACATAATCTTCATTCTGTTTGAATCATACTATCAGGAGGCGTCTGGAACATTGCAAAGATATTCTCTGCGTGACGCCCTGCGCCGCGCTGAATCTGCCTTAGAAGCCAAAAAAACCGATGAGGCGATGGCGTATTGTGAACAAATTTTGGCCATAAAGCCAAATTGGTTTGAAGCGCTGAGAGTAAAAGCCGATTGCTATACAGTATTGCAAAAATACGCCGAAGCTGAAACACTGCTTACCGGCGCGTTAAGTATGGATCCGGAATATGTGCAGGCGTATCTTTCCAGAGAGTACGTGGCGCGTTTACAAAGCGATTGGGGTGTGGCCGCATTTTGCCTGCGCCGCGCCTGTGAGCTGACGCCGCAGAATGCGCAAATTCGCAAATCATATAATCAATTGGCTGCCCAGTTAAACCGTCAACCTTTTACACCGTCACATAGCGGGCTTGCAAGATTGTATATGCGGTCTGGCTTATTCGAATATGCGTTGCGTGAATGGAATATTGCGCTAGATATGAACCCAAAATTGCTCGAGGCGCAGCTTGGAGCCGCCGAAACACACTGGCGCATGGGCAATTTACGCCGCGCACAGGAAATATGCCGCTATGCCGCCCAAAATAACGCGCAATGCGTTAAAGCAATTTCACTTTTGGCGCATATGGAATTTTTAGCCGGACATGAAACCGACTCCATATACTTATTTACGCAGGCGTCTCAGTTCGATCCTGAATTGTTAATTGCCCATAAACTACTGGATGATTATGCAGTAGCCGATGGGGCGCATTTGCGAAGCTTATTAAAACATGTGACACTAAAAGCTGTCGATTCGATTATATTAACGGCGCCAACACCAACAAATCCCCGGTTATCCATCGATTCAGGGGCCGGCGATTCGATTATTCCACACCCTAAAACTGCGCCGCTGCCCAACGGAAAGTTAGATACAGGACCGCTGTTTAATAGTTCCGCAAACACCGAAGCCGACCCACTGCCGCAGCAAGAAAACCAAAACGCCGCAGAAGATTTTTTCAGCCGATCAAACGCTTCCATAAAAATGCCGATGACGAACGCCGAAATCTTTAAACAAACAGAGATAATGCTGTGGGGAAAAGAAGCCACTGAAGAAGCAACCGAAGATATTGAAGCAATCATTGACGAAAAAACTCGCAGCGCAGAACCGGAAAATGATTCTGAAGACGCAAAATTCATTGATTGGCTGATTGCCCAAGGAGCCAAAACATTCGGGCAAGCCGAAACCAATTCAACAAATCCGCCGGCGATGTATCCTGCAAAAAATCCCAGTGAAACTGTCGCGCCGCCACCATTTTTGCTGAACGCAATGCAGCAAAGCTCGGAAACGCAAGATTCAGAAAAACATCCCGAGCAAGAACAGTCGCGCGCTGATATTCCATTCAACCAAAGCGAAACCAAACCAACCGAAGATAGCCAACATAGTATTGAAACAGTTGCGCAGTATCAAAGCAGCGTAAAACCTGCAGACAGCAGCCAAGACTACACAGCAGCGCCAATTGAGTCAGCAACCGAGATTTTACCTTTGGTAACCGACAGCCACGCCAATGGAAGCAGCGCTGCTGTTAAGCCAGCGCCATCAGAACAAAATCAGCCGCAAAATACCGCCATTACTATTGAACAGATAGATCAACAATTGCAATCTGTTGGCTATGCGCCGCTGAAAACCGGTCATTTAGCTGAATTTTCAACTCCCGATGTTGAAGAAGATACGCCGGCAACACAAGAACAGCGTTTGCAAGCAGCGCGCGCATATCGCAAAGACGGCCGCAGCGGTGACGCCATTACAGAATATGGCATTCTTATGAAAACAAACACCGATTCACAAACACTTATCAGGGACTTAAAAGACGCTGCGCTGGAATTTCCGACTGAACCGGATATTTTCCGGCTTTTAGGCGACGCGCATATTCGAGCAGGCAACTATATCGAAGCGCTGGAAGCATACAACCGCAGCAGTTCATTACGACAGCAGCGGAGATGATGGATACTATATGGAAGAAATACTTCAGGCGCTTTTAGCGGTCGATTCAGTTACTTGCGCTGTTTTAGCCAGCCGTGATGGGTTGATTATTGCCAGCGCCGCGGAAGACGCAGCGCATATGTCACGCGCTGCCATAGCGTCGGCGTTGATAGAAACTGCTGAAAAATATTGCCGTGATATGCGATTAGGCGCTGTTCAGCAAACAGTAATAACAGCCGGCAGCGGTGTTATTGTGCTTACTGAAGCAGGACGAATGCTTTTAATCACCGAATCTTCACGGCTGAATTCGGCCGGATTGATTATGGCGGAAGCGCGCCGCGCCGCGAGGGCATTGCAAAGGCAGCAATAGCAAACACCAAAAGCGGCCGTTGCTTGTGTGAAATTTGGAGCTTCTTTTCAATTATTTTTCATCCGCCAAACTTGCAAACCGGTTTGTATATTATTACATAGGACTTTCGCTTGAAACAGAGGGAGGTCTGGGGATACCCCAGAATCCGATACAAGGGCATTGCCCCTTGTATATCCCCAATGTTCCATGCTGCAGCGAAAGTCTTGTTATATATATTATAGATTTTGAATAATATGTTCTGCTATATAAACACTATCTGCTTCATTGCGCATTACCGTATTTGCCACTAAAACACGCATGCCGGTTTC
>JAKAOI010000260.1 GCA_021812265.1 Chloroflexota bacterium
ATAACTCATCTTATTGGAATGATGATGATAATAGACGGGTTACGCGCCGAAATAGGCAAGATCCGCGAAATAACCGGCAGCCAATGCGAAAAGATGACTCATATTTTAACGGTGATGATGGTTATAATCGTCCTTATCGCGATAGTTTAAATAGAAACAGCCAAGATGATCGCTGGAATGAATCTGAGGTATGGCCGACGCGGGAAGATTATGGAGTTTCATATGATCCCAATGATAGTCGGGTTTATCAGCAGCGCGGCGGTTCGCGCGATAATCGCTATGATGAATATTCTCGTGAACAGCAAGCGTCTCGTGTTTCTTCGCAGCGCTATCGCAGGGATGATTATGATGGCAGAGCAATATTAGATTCGCGGAAATATCGCTCATACCGAATGGAAGATTATGATTCTACATCGGAAGTATTTGCGTCTCGCGGGGGGGCTAGTTCTTTTTCGAGCGCGCGCCAAAGCCAAACAGCAATAGCGCCGAAGAAGAAGCGATTTGCCGGCTTACGCGCGTTTATATATAAAATCACTCCCTTGCCAAGAGGGACAAAGCAAAAACTGGCGGTTATATACGCCGGAAATACGGCAAGAGATCGCCGTTTGCGGCTGGCTATTACCACACTGGTATTGCTTGTTATCCTAACGCCAACTATGTTAACAGCTATTGCCGGATATACAGAATTTAAACAAATGAAAACGCTAGCGACTAACGGGGTAAACAGCTTATTGGCGCTGCAGACTATTGAAAAGGCCGCCACCAAATCCATAAATCCGTCATTGGGGTTTGAGGCAAAACTGGGCGCAGTCATTCAAGCTCCGGTGCTTGCGCAAATGAACCAACAGGCGCAGGTTGCAAATTCAGATTTTTCGCAATTATACGCCATGCTTTCACAGCGGCAAGGATTAATAACCGCAGCCGGTATTCCATTTAACAGCGAGGTTATAAGCGTAACCAACTTGGCCAAAATGGGGGTAGACGCTTCCCAGTCTATTATTGATTTTATTGGGTTTGCGCCAAATTTAGCGCCGTTAACTAAAGGTTCGCTGCTATCCCAAGGAGGCAGCCCGATATTTACGCCGGCTATTTTTAATAATCTGCAAACGTTTATTGCGCAAATTAAACCTTTGGTTGATGATATGGGCGCCTCATTTAATAACGTGGATTTCAGTCAATTGCAAATAGCAATGTCGGCTAAACAAAAATCGGAAATTGCCGCAATTACCCCACTGGAGCCGAAAATTGTCAGCGGATTTGATTTGGTGGCAAATAATTTGCCGGCGATCCGCTGGATCTTGGGCGTAGACGCGCCGCGGACCTTTTTGCTGCAAACAATGGATAACGGTGAAATCCGCCCTACTGGGGGCTTTACCGGACAATATGGCTTGCTTACCATAAATGGCGGCAGGTTGGGTAAAATTTCTCTGACGGATGTTTCAAACATAGATTTTAGCAATAAAAATCCCTTTTTTGCTCCTGCCCCATATAACTCTTGGTGGCCGGAGGGACAATATGGGATGCGTGACGCCAATTTATCGGCTGATTATCCGACTTCGGCCAAGATGATTATGACGGCTTTTCAAAATGACACCGGTGTGAAGGTAGACGGCGTCATTGATCTTTCTATATTTGTTATTGAAAATCTTATGGCGCCAAATATTCTTGGGTCGGTACATTTGCCTTGTTATAATATCACGGTCGATCCGGCGCATTTGATGGATTTAATTCATAACTTCCAGCTTGGCTATGGGCAATATTTTCAATTACAGCAAAAATGCATGGCGAACCCGGATACGAGTTTGCGCAAACAATTTACCGCATCTTTAGCCGGCATGCTGCAAGATAAATTGCGCACAGCTACTCCGGCTGTGCAGCAAGCGGCGTTGCAAGTTGCTATTACCGATTGGGGACAGAAAGAAATTGAAACGTACTTTACACAAACCCAAGCGGAATCGCTGCTGCAAACACTGAAACTGACTGCTGCCATGGAAACTTCTCCTGCAAGTGATTATACGACGGTTATTCAGGCAAATGTTGGGGCAAATAAAGGCAGTATTTATGTAACAACCACCGTTAATGAAAAGATAACACTTGACGCTCAAGGCAACGCAACGCATAATTTAAGCATTGTATTGTATTATGCGCCAACCGGCGATGTGTTTGGTTACCATAATGTGGTTACTATGAGAGATTATATACGGGTTTATGTGTCTCCAAATTCGAAATTAATTAGTGGAACTGGCTTCGATCAAACGCAAGACGCTCCGATTTGCGCTGTGGGATCTTGCGTTCCTCGTAATGCGCCTGTATGCAAGGTTACTTCAAGTAATTTGACAGGAATATTTGATCCCGGACCAATTATTCCATCCCTTGGCCATCTTGAAGGCGCCGGAAATGGATTTTTAGACAGTATTGCCGGGCCGACTAACACCACTTCAGACCTTCCTGGGCTGGATATGTATGGTGGTTTGGTTGTGATCCCCGCTTACTGTACGGCAACGGTAACATTGCAATGGACAACGCCGCATGTTGCAGGCACAGCAGCGAACGGTAACCTGCCTTATAGCTTTACCATGCAGCGGCAAAGTGATACATTTAATAATGTTACAGTGCAAGTGCAGCCTGCGTCTGGTGTTACTACCGCTCCGTTACAAATACATGTTCCGGTGTTCCAAAATGATTCAACTTGGAAGATGGGATAACGAAGCAAAGCGGATCTATAGCGCGCTGCGGCAATGTAAAGTACGCCGGGTATACAGCGCGTTTTTTATTATGTGTATGTTGCTCACTGTGCGCTGAAATTCTATCACAATAAGAGGCAGATTACAAGATATGTCAATGGCGATTATCGTTCATGGCGGAGCCGGATCTATCCAAGAGGCAAGAATACCTGCAGCGCGGCTTGGCGCGGAACAGGCGGCAAAAATTGGGTGGGATATTTTAGCAAATGGAGGAACCGCGGTAGACGCTGCGGTTGCAGCTGCGGCTGCGCTGGAAGATAACGCGCAGTTTAACGCGGGATATGGCGCGGTGCTGACTGAAGATGGCAAAGCGGAGTTAGACGCCGGTTTGATGGATGGGGAAACATTAAATGTCGGCGCGGTGGCTGGCGTGCGCCGCATTAAAAATCCAATTTTAGCGGCTAAAGCAATGCTTGCTGTGCCGCAAACGCTTATTATCGGTTCCGGAGCCGAAGATTTTGCGTTGCAGCGAGGGCTGACTTTGTGCGAACCTGAAGCGATGATAGCGCCGGATGTGTACCAGCGCTGGTTGGAGTTAAAACAGAAAAACAGCGAACCGGCGCGCTTAACCGACTCTGCAGAAAAACACGGAACGATCGGCGCAGTGGCAATTGATGGCCGCAATCACATAGCTTCGGCGGCGTCCACTGGCGGTGTGATGATGAAAGTATCCGGTCGGGTGGGAGATACGCCGCTTGCCGGCGCAGGTTTTTATGCAGAGGATAGCAGCGGGGCGGCAGCGTGCACCGGTCAGGGTGAATATTTTATCAGACTGGTGATAGCGCGCCGCGCCGTTGAATTTATGTCACACGGGTATACGGCGCAAGAAGCGGCGGATGCGTGTGTGACACTGCTGACAGAACGACTTGGCGGTGATGGCGGCTTGATAACTGTAGACGCTGCCGGTTCGGTCGGGTTTGCCCGTAATACGCAATCGATGATTTATGCCTATTGTGTGGCTGCGCTTCCGGAGCCGGTAAGCGGTTGGTAATCTATCCGGCAAATTTCCGGCAGAAATTATTTTTGGTTTTTCGGCTTGACAAATATGAAATTTAAGGATATACTAACAAAAGAGGCTGCGCAAGTCTCTCTTGTTAGTATGTGCTCGTAGCTCAGCGGATAGAGCATTGGTTTGCGGAACCAAAGGCCGGAGGTTCGAATCCTCTCGAGCACGCCCTTTTAAAAGACTGGGAAACTTATTATTCACTCTTCTCTTTTTCTTTATCCCCACTTCAAGAAGCGAAAATGACGACGATTTTTACTATGTTGGATTTACTATAGCGATTATTCGCCTTTGCTGTTCTCTTGCTTGTTTTCAGATTTTAGAGATTCATATAGGGTATGAATTTCTTTTAAGTTTTCGTTATTAATAATTTCACTAAAACTTTCACTATTAAACATATTTTTAAAATAAATTTTATCCCATTCGTTACAATTTCTCAGTAAATCATCGTATCTATCGTCTAAGTTGTATTTTGACTTAGGAAGATATTTACTAATATCTCTTGATTCTACTTTAACTTT
>JAKAOI010000261.1 GCA_021812265.1 Chloroflexota bacterium
CGATCTTGCGCCCAGCACTATTCCTTGATGAAACAGGTGTTGAAACGGTTCATTAAAGTTTACCAGTCCCATATCGCGCAGCGCTTTAACAAAGAACCGCGCATACAGCAAATGCATGGTGGTGTGTTCGGCTCCGCCGGTGTATACCTGAACCGGCAGCCATTGAGCAATTTTTTGCGGATCCCATGCGGCGGTGTCGTTATGCGCGTCCATATAGCGCAAGAAGTACCAAGAGGAACACATAAATGTATCCATCGTATCGGCTTCGCGCAGCGCCGGTCCGCCGCACATTGGGCAAGTGGTATTGCGAAACGACGGCTCCAGCGCCAAGGGAGATTCTCCGGTGGGCTTAAATTGAGCGTGTTCGGGTAATCGCACCGGCAGTTGATCTTCCGGAACGGGAACGACGCCATCTTTTTCGCAGTGTACGATTGGAATCGGCGCGCCCCAAAAGCGCTGCCGCGAAATCAGCCAATCGCGCAGCCGGTATGTCACCGCTTTTTTCCCCATATCGCGCTGCTGCAAATCGGCTATTATCGCGGTTTTCATTTCTTCTACGGCTAAGCCGGTAAATTTTCCGGAATTGACGATGCGGCCATACGCTGTTTTGGGCGTTGTCCATGTTGCCGGATCGCTCATCTCCTCATTTTCATCGGCAACAACCTGTCGAATCGGCAAGCCAAACTTACGGGCAAAATTAAAATCACGTTCGTCGTGCCCAGGAACTCCCATTACTGCGCCATGGCCATAGCCGGCCAATACATAATCAGCGACCCATACGGGGATTTTTTCATCATTAGCGGGATTTATTACATATCCGCCGGTAAACACACCGGTTTTGGGGCGCTCGGTGTCTTGGCGCTCGATTTCGGATTTTTTACTGGCCTCCACAATATATTCGCGAACCTTCTTTTTGCGCTGGGGAATAGTAATTTTCTCAACCAGCGGGTGTTCTGGGGCAATAACAAAGAAAGTAACGCCAAAAATAGTATCCGGGCGGGTAGTAAACACCGGCACATCAATCGTTTCTTTTTTGGTAACGGCGGTAAAGCGCACTTCGGCGCCTTCACTGCGTCCGATCCAGTTACGCTGCATAACGATGGTTTTTTCTGGCCAGTTCAAATCGTCAAAGTTCAGCAATTCATCTGCATATTTCGTTATGCGGAACAGCCATTGATCGATCTCTTTGCGAATAACTTCGGTGTCGCAGCGTTCGCATTTGCCGTTTACCACTTGTTCATTTGCCAAAGTGGTTTGGCAGTTTGGGCACCAATTTGCCGGCGCTTTTGTGCGATACGCCAGCCCATGTTTATACATTTGTAAAAACAGCCATTGAGTCCATTTATAATATTCGGGCGCGCAAGTTACCACCTCACGCGGCCAATCCCAAGCCACACCCATTTTGCGCAGTTGACTGCGCATATTAGCGATGTTCGACATGGTCCAGTCGTGGGGATCTAAATTGCGTTTGATTGCGGCGTTTTCTGCCGGCAGACCAAAGGCGTCGAAGCCGATAGGCTGCGAAACATTATAGCCTTTCATGCGCATAAATCTGCTGAATGCGTCATGCCCGGTGTAGGCGTACCAATGGCCGATATGCAAGTCTCCGGATGGGTACGGCAGCATGGTCAGGCTGTAAAAATTTTGTTTTCCGGGCACAGTATCCTGGGTATAGCCGATTTTTAATTGTTCCCAGATTTTCTGCCGGCGTTTTTCAATTTCTTGCGGACGGTACTGCGGCGGTTCGGTTGGTTTTTGCGCCGCAGAAGGCGGTGTTTTTGTCATATGTGTTCTCCGATGTGCTATAAGATTTTGCTGAAAAGTTGAGTATAGAAAAAACTATCAGAAAACGGCGCGCCGTTACTCTGGCGGCAAATCGTTTTGTTGAGGTAATTATGTTGAGTGAGAAGGGAGAAACCGGTGTTTTACGCTAAGTACAGAGGTTTCTCCCAAGTAAGGGTAGAGAGTGATTGCAGCATGACTGTTATTCTCCTTTAATAAGGCATAAAAAAACGCCCTTCATCCCGTCGGACGAAAGACGTATAAAACGCATTCCGTGGTTCCACCCACATTAGCGAACTGTTAGATTATTATGGTGGACCTGAGGGGATTCGAACCCCTGGCCTTCTGTATGCCATACAGACGCGCTACCACTGCGCCACAGGCCCATAACCTGACTAAAAACGCTCACTTTAGACGATAACGGAGTCACCGGACTCAGCTAGGCAATGCATTTACCGAGTCGGAATACCTCAGGCGAGTTCAGTTGTATACTTCAGCGATGCATTGCTTTGCGGCATACAGCGCTTTTGAAGTCCCGCCTTGCACCAACCGGCGGATCTCTGAAAACGGCAACCTACTACTCCTGAAGAGACACAATATCCAAATAAACTTGTGTCTTTTTAAGAGTATCACATAAATTCTTAAAATGCAAGAGAAAATGAAGGCAATCTTTGCAAAAGGTATTTGCGTTTAGCGTTGCTCCCTTTTGTGAAGCGCCGGATATGGTAACAAGAGAAGCGCGAATAGAGTTAGCATTGCGTCAACCAGATCAAAGCAATTTCAATGGAACAGTTTTATGAGAAAGCATAGCAGCTGCGCTGGGGATAAATTTTGCCGAACATGTGTGATAATAACAGGTAGCTCTTTATCAAGCGGCAAGTCAATATATGAGAGAAAATGGTTTTTTTTGAGCGTATACATATTTAGAAGATACCCGACAGCGCCAGTATTACAGATGGTGGCAGGAACTCTTTGAAAAAGGAAAAGATGATGCATATGTCTATGCCAGATATCGTAAAAATACAGCGACAAAAAAGACAGAATCGATTGAGATATATCATAATCGTATTGGCAATTGTGTTATTTGGGGTGTCTATTGTAGTCAATGTGATAGACACAATAAATCCCCCGAGTTATTGGAATACCCATGATATCCCAAATCCAACATGGGGAATGTATAACGGAGGATATACCTACACACCGCAACAGGGGCCACCGGGACCGGGTTTATTGAATAGCCGGCCGGAAGATACATTTCTGCAATTTTTTCATGATTATATGATGGTTTTTGGAACGATTCCTTGCGCCCAGCCAACATCTTCTGACGCAAATGATATTCTGGATCAAGTGCGAGTTCCGAATATTGGGCAAACCGTGCAATGCGCAAATACGCGAGTCGTACAGTCAATGGAAATAACGCAAGTACAGGTGGTAACGCATAACGCGTTTAATGGGTATTGGGTAGGAGCAATGATCTATTTTACAGTGCGATATACAAATGGAACCCTTTGGCAGGCGAACTATATATTATTAGCGGATCCGGAGTACAGCCAGAAGTATTATAGCACCTATATTCATTTAGATTGCTGGTCAGGGGATGCTGCTGGGGTATATGCTGGCATCTACGATGGAAGAGGTAGTTACTATGATCAACATCATTTACCATATCCTACAACGAAAGGGATGGAATATCTAAATAATGGCTCACCTACAAGTGATTTCTATAAAGATCTTATTTGTAATCGGTGATGGAGTTGTGTAAAATAACAACAACCTGTTGAATGTGACGATTGCGCCGGAGACACAGCCGAGCACAGCAGTTGCAGCGCCGTCAGCGATGAAGCAGCGCACATCTGATGTGCAGGCGCATGGCAGCCAAGCGCCCCCGGCAGCAGAGACGCTGCACACCACCGATGAGCATCCGTTCTTAACAACGGATCGTGGGTTTGTGAGCGCGGAAGATCTGCGCGTTGGGGAGCAGATTCGGCAGCTTGATGGCGGGTATGGCGTGGTGGTAGCGTTACAGCACATCTTTGGTGTGGCTGTGCGGTACAACCTCACGGTACAAGATGACCACACGTATGCGGTGGGCGCTGACCAATGGGTTGTGCATAACACCAATGGCTGTGGTTCTGAACCACTTTATAGAAATATTCGTGCAGACGAAGGTCCTTCTTCTGGTTTATTCGCAAAGAATCCTGACCGAAATATGTCTGTTGCTGGTCATCTTAGTTCGGATCCCCGTAATTTAGGTTCACAGTTCATTTCGATGACAAAGAGCTTAAAGGTTGCATTAGAAAAATCTGCTGAATATGGGATCCGAATTGTAAAGATTGATTCCTCACAAATTGCTGATAAATTAATAGATGTATCAACTGATGAGGGGTTAGATACTGCGGGAGTAAGTTATCCTATGGCGCGCAATTTTGCTAAAGCCTCTCAGGAAGTCTTGTTTGATGGAAGTGCAGGTGGTATAAGATCGGAA
>JAKAOI010000262.1 GCA_021812265.1 Chloroflexota bacterium
TGACTTGCTGTTTTGACATACCTCTTTCCCTTTGTTCATGTTTCTTTGCTTGTAGTATATCTCATATTTTTCCTCTTTGCTCTTCCTGCGTAAGGTGAGTTATTTAATTATTATCATAGTAATTTTAACATAATAAACATAATTTTTGTAGAACAAACTAAAAGCATATACATGTATTTGAATTGTTTTGTGGGTGAGGGTGTTTTTTAGGCGTCCAAAAATTGCGTTACTGCAGATAAAAATATCTGTGTATGATACAAAAATGAAAGATGCCCGCCCTGCAGCGTAATCATTTGGGAATCTTTTATTGCGGCTCGCATTTCTTTCGCAATGGTATATAACGCCAATTTATCACGCAATCCATGGATAATCAATGTTGGCGCAGTAATTTTATATAATTGACGCTCGCAATTGTAGGCTGCCGAAGCGTCCCTTTGGCGGGCTACCGAATAATATGGATTGCTGCCGCGGGTCAGTGGCAATTTCAATAAAAAATACATCATTCGCCGTGAAAAATTTATTTTCTTTGCCGAAGCTATCTTGGGACCTGTAGACACCAAAATGAGTTTTGCTGCCAGATGCGGATAACGAATTGCTACATCCATCGCAATTTTTCCACCCATGGAAACACCTAACACATATGGATCGGTAATTTCAAGCGCATCCAATAAACCGACTGTGTCATCCGCCATCATCGATATCGAATATGGAATATCAGGTTTATCGGTTTGCCCGACACCCCTATTATCAAACACAATCACCCGATATTTTTTCGCCAATTCCGGTATGAACATACGAAACATCGTATGTTCACCGTTTAACCCGGCGATTAACACCAGCGGATGACCTGCTCCATATATTTCATAAAACATAGATATTCCATTTACTTGTATCTTTGGCATTGTTTCACCCATTTTTTGTGAATATTCACAACAAAATATTCCTAATATCACTCCAGCAGAGGATTAGGAATATATCTCTATTCTCTGCTAACGTTGCCGCAGCGCCGCCTGCAAATATTTGCTTGACAGCGGCCGCGACAGCAGCGGAGCCAAAAACTCGCTGGCCAAAACCACCTTATCTAAATCTATTCCGGTGGCTATCCCCATTCCGTGCAGCATATACAACACATCTTCCGTAGCAACATTTCCCGCCGCTCCGGGCGCATATGGGCAGCCGCCTGCCCCTCCCGAAGCGCTGTCGAAGATTGCAGCCCCGGCGCTTAAACCAGCCAATATGTTTGCCAGCGCCGTTCCGCGTGTATCGTGAAAATGCAGCGCAACTCTATCTGCTCCGGCAATTTCTATCACCTTCGGCGTAATTTCCAGCACTTGGTTTGGCGTTGCGACACCAATCGTATCACCAATTGAAAGCTCGGCAACCCCCAAATCCAGCAACGCTTTGCAAACATCATATACCTTTTCCGGCGCAACAACCCCTTCATAGGGACACCCAAACGCAGTAGAAATATATCCCCGCACCCGAATGCCATTTGCTTCCGCCAATTGCGTCACCGGCTTAAACCGTTCAATAGATTCCCGAATAGAAGCGTGTATATTTGCCTGCGCAAACGATTCACTGGCAGCTGTAAACACCGAAACATCGCGGACTCCAGCTTCTATAGCGTCGCGCATGCCACGCTCATTTGGAACCAACACGGGATACCGCACACCGCTTTTCTTCTGAATCGCCGGAAACACCTCACGCGCGTCTTTCAGTTGCGGAATAGCCTTCGGACTGACAAACGATGTTACTTCAATTTCCGAAAAACCCGCTTCATTCAGCAATTCAATATAACGAATTTTATTTTCAGCCGATATTGCCACATTTTCATTCTGCAGTCCATCTCTTGGGCCAACTTCTACTATTTTCACTTTTGCGGGAAATTTCATATATTCATCCTTTCGCCGGCGCTTGTGTTTGCCCTGTCGCTTCCGTCAGTCGCGCGCCGCGCCGCCGTTTTACAGAGTTTCCGCCGGCCAGCGGCAATAAAAATACCAGCGCTGCCCCATAGCACACAGCGGCGCCAAGAAACGTAGCCGGATAGCCAATATCACGCAGCAAATAGCCGCTTTGCCAGCCACCAACAGCAAACAAAATCTGCCAACTGATGTTCAGCGCGCTGCTCAACGCCGCGCGATCTTGCGCCGCAGTTATACTCATCATATAGCTTTGCACCGCCGGCTGTCCAACATTCATCAGCGAAGAGCGAATGATGTACGCCAACGCCACAATAATCGGCGCGCGCAACAACGCCATACTGACCAAAAATAACAATGAAAGCGCCTGAAAAATAATGACGCCACGCACCGAACCCATTTTTTCTGCAATCAGTGGCGCAAATAACGACACTATTCCCAGCGAAACCGTTGTCAGCGCCGCAATCACACCATATTCCCACACACTTACACGTATATATGCTTCAAAATACAAGCTCATATATGTTAAAAACAAACCGGCGCCAAGCCCCAACAAAGATTGATAGAGCACAAACCGCCAAATACCGTTCTGCTTAAATAAGCGTATTCCTTCCCCCATCCACACACGCAACTTATTTTTGAAGGGCTGCTCTCCAGCGGCGCGCGTTTCCGCTACGCGCGGAGCCATACGCGCGTCATCCATCAGCGCAAGTGGTATCAGCGAAGGAACGGCAATACAGCCCGCTGCAAATAGCGCCAGCTGAATCGGCAGCAACGGGCCGGAAACAAGATACGGCTTAGCCGCCAAAATGATGGGAGATTGCAGAATAGCTGAATTTTGCATCACAACGGGAAGCGCGCCGCCAATCAGCGATCCGCCAACCGCAGTTATATACCCCAGTGACGCATTCAAACTGAATAGATGGGTGCGTTCCGATTCATCACTCGCTTCCGCCAGCAAAGGCGGAGTGAGGATAACATATATTACAGCAGACGCGCCAATAAAAAATGTGGAAATAAGCAACGGAAACTGCTGAGGAATAAATAATTGCACAGCGGCGCCAATTCCGCCAATGATATTAGACCATATCAGCAATTTGCGTATCGTATAGACTCTGGCTATAAGAAGAGAGGGAACAAAACCTGCCGCCGCGCCGGCAACACCCATAACCAGCAAGTTGCTTTGAAATTGGGTATTAAACCCCAGCCTCAGCAAAAACAGTGAATACAGCACACCCAAAGCGCTGGTAGAAATAGTGATCAACGCATTACTCAGCAAAAACAGTCGGGCGTTGCGCTGCAGCGCGCGTATTTTTTGCATATAGCCAATGATAAATATCCGCATAGGTTTACCGTTATTCTTATTGTTGTCTCGCAATGATATGAAATTTTCTCCACGACACTGCTTCAACGTGACGACTCCCCATGCGTAAACGCAGGGGCTTCTAGCTCGAAAGCAGGCATTGTCGTCCCACAGCCTACTGGTACTTGAGGAAAGGTCAGACTGTCATAGCGATTCTTGCCACGAAAGCGCGGGTATCCTGCTTCTTTCTCGCATTCTTTCATCCGACGCAAGAATGCTTTCATTGCAAGATCCAGACGAACAGCCACATTCTGAAGGACCTGCGAATGCACGATCTTCAGAGAAGGACGATGTTCCTTGAGTGGAAGAATCTCAGTGGCCTGATCATAATAGGAGAGACTTGCTTGCCGTTCCTTCCAAGCATCGCGCCGTTCAGCCAGCAAGTGATTGTATAGCCAGCGGCATGCATCTATCTGCTGACTCAATATTTTCGCTTGTTGTTTCTTCGGGTAGATCCGATATTTGAACGTCGTAAGCATGTGCCTCTCCTTAACGTACTTCTATCACTATCTGAACAGAATTTCAAGTATGAGAGAAAATTTGGTTGCTCTGATGAGCAATAGCACTTCTATCCCCATAGCTGAAGCTAGCGGTATTACGTCCATTCTTCATAAGTTTTTCGCGCTTTGCAACAGAGCGTTCTGTCTAAAATGGCAGTAGAGTTCGAGAAAAATTCCGCCGGCAAGCGATTAGTATGATCTTACACCACGCATATTTCAGCGTATATATTGAGATTATAGATAATGGCAATCCCATTGCGGCAATAACCTCGCAAAGATCAAAGATTTTCACTTCATAATCATTGTCATAACTATAACAGACACTAAACCAGCTACCGGTAATGAACATATACCGGCAGTAAATGATGCGGCAATATACAAGGCAAATACACCCCAGCGATTCACCCCCGTTGCTACATTGCCGCTTTGCGCCATCAGCGCA
>JAKAOI010000263.1 GCA_021812265.1 Chloroflexota bacterium
ATGTTCAAACACATGGCGCATTAACCGCGCGGCGTGTTCAATATTTGGCTCGGCCCAAACAAATCCCGGCTGATATACTTTCGCGCAATCGGGATGGTAATGATGCTCTTCCAACGTAATTGTGCGGATCTCAAAATCTACCGGATAGGAATTTTCCAGCGTCATATAGTCGGTGTTGCCGGAATACGCGGTTGCGATAACCGGCTTGCCAAGGTACATAGCCTCTGCCATACCCAAACCAAAACCTTCTGCTCGGTGCAGAGAAACATAGGCGTCGCAGCAAGCAAGCAAATCATTCATCTGTCTTCGTGTCAGATACGATTCAATAAGCATTCCCCCTACATTTTCCACCGCAGTTTTCAGCGCTTTCCCAAGAATTGGATAATTTTCCAAGTTCTGAGATTTGATGATCAGCAGCGGTTTCTCTCCGGGATAGTTCCAGAACGCTTTTTGAAAAGCTTGCACTACACCCAAAGGATTTTTACGTGATTCACAGGAATTTGCGTCAAATGTAAACAGAAAAATAAACACATTTGGGGGCAGATGAAGTTCTGCTCTATTCGGAGCTTCCGACGCTTCTATCAAAATTGGCATTGGAATAACAGTAACAGGCGCTTGTGCGTATGCTTCTAAATTTTGCTTGATAAACGTGGAATTAACCCATATTTCACTCACTCGATGAATATGGTCTTTAAAAATATCAGCGACCTTTTCCAATTCCCACGCCCAAAACGCAATAGTATATTTATCTTCAGTCAGCTTAGTAAGCTCGGCGTCATTAATCCACGGCATATCATTAATATTGTTTAAAAAAAGATTTATTGGATATGCGGAAGCGCGCGGCAGACCAACAAAACGCGCCGGCAGCGGCTTTTGAGGGTTCGCGCCGTAATAAATTTTTTCCCGATAGGAAACCGGAATATTTTCCCCTAAAAGCACATCAAATAAACGCGCCGCCGCCGTTACCAAACCAGTTTCGGAACGCAAATCGCCAATAACATTCAGGCCGGAAACATGTGTAAAAGGATTCCAATAAACAAGCTCTTTCTTGACACCAACTTGCTCCATCGATAATGTGTCTTGCACAATATGAATCAGTTTTTGTCCTATAAGATCCCATGAGGCGTTTTGTTGCATAAATGCACGCGCTTTTTCACCCGATGATTTTACAAGTGATGGATTTTCAGAAGCTTTTAAAAGATATTGAGTCAACTGCTGTGTTTCATGCGATGTATTGACTTCTATCCGCCAGCAATACGCGCTATCATATTCTCTAAACTGCGGAAGGTCGGAGGTAATAACCACCTTACCGGCGCCAAACGCCCGCAGCATCACACCGGAAGTTTCCCCTGAAGTAGGCCAGCGCAAATTAACCACCAAGTCAACACTTTGCACATATTCCAGAAAAGAGTTCATATCTAAATTAGGAATAGAGATGACAACATTGGTTAATCCCAAGGTTTTGATTTGTTTTTTAAGGTTTTGCACATATTCCTGCTCTTCTTCAAATCCAACAATCAGCAGACGCGCATTGGGATTTTTCTTATAAAGCGTATGAAATGCATTGAGAATAATATGTATGCGTTTTGTATGGTTTACGCGGCCGAAAGCGCCAATAAGCAAATGATTATCAGAAAAATTGAATTTTTTTCGCAACTGCGCCGCAGCTTTTGAGGAAAACACATCAGCGCCATGAAATATGTTATACAGCCGCGTATTAGGATACGCCTTAGCGTAAAACTCCTTGCTCCATTGGCTATGCACAACAACCGATAAACTGCTGTCAAAAACTCGTTTGGTAAGATGATAGGTTAACCTATCGGCGCGCTTATGCTGCTGCAACAATTTTTGCAGATTCTGTGCGGCCTGTTCTCCATGATTATAGCGAACTTCGCTGAACAGTTTTGCAAGATCTTTCTGCCAAAGATAGCTATGAAAGTCATACAGCGACATATCATGCTGCAAAACAATTCCCGGATGGCTTAATGCGCGATCATAAATATATTTATGAAAAAAGGGATTATTCCCCATATTATATATATTGATATCAAATGGCGCTGTTTCGTTGCGTTCCTCATAATAATCTTCGCTCCACACCAGCGAACCAATATGAGGAAACGCAGGAGGAAGAACAGCTTTATCAGTAAATATTTCTAAATCGCAATATTTAGCCAAAGCGGCAATCAAATCTGTGCTATAGTCAGATATTCCGCTTTCCAAAGGCGGAAAAGGTGACCAATATGCAATACGATAGCTATTATTTTTCATAATGCGCATCCTCGGTTATCGTTTAATCGTCAAACTGATGAATCTGTATAAAATGAGACAAAATTTCCTGCAATCCTGCCATTTCCTGATAGGTATATCTATCTACTTCCCGCTGCCGTACATCAATTTTTCTGGAAAGCAGCAGCCGCACTATCCCTTTAACAAATCTTCCGGCAAGCGGCAGTTTGCTGAAGGCAAATGTATCTTGCCGCCATTGCAGATATTCCAGCTGTTCAATAACATCTTTTTGTTTGGTTTGAATGTGCTCCAGCCCAAGCAGAGCGTTTCTTATAATCGCTTCTTTATTGCGATAAATTTGCTTATTAAAAGCGCCGGCGCCAACAAGCTGTTGAATAGCTTGCAGCCGCTCGCCAATAACAGCGCTTACTGCTTCTAATGACAAATTTTTTCGGATATCGGCTTGCGCATTTTGGGCTTTTTTTATGCGATCGTTGGCGTCATAAAAAACACGTTTCATTAACTCAACTGCGTGATCGACGCTGGGTTCTGCCCACAAACTGCCCGGCGTATAGATATTGCGCAAATGCGGCTCGTCTTCAAAATCGCTGCTTTTAATAGTTTTCAAAGAATAATCGACAAGGTAACTGTTAGCGTTATTCATAAAATCTATATTTCCCGAATAACCAGTGCCTATAACCGGTTTTCCCAAATACATGGCTTCGGCAAGGCCAAGACCAAACCCTTCCGCGCGATGTAAAGAAACATAGCAATCAATACTATTCAGCAGTCCCAGCATTTCATTACGTGATAAGGTATCTTCAATTAAAATACCTTTTAGCCGGCGCATTTCTAATATTAATTTTTGCCGAGTTTCGGGATGGTGGCTAAGCTGATTCACTTTCAGCGCTAATAGCGGCCGTATCGGTTCATGCAAGGGAAACGCTTCCTCATATGCCTTCATTATGGCCCAAGGATTTTTTCGGGTTACACTGGAAGCGGCGTCAAAAGAAAAGAAAAAGATAAAGGCGTTTTCCGGCAGCCGAAAATATTTTCGGTTATATATAGTATCGGTTTGAAACTCTATTACATGCGGCACAACCGTAATAGGAGCTTGGGTTACTGTAGCAAACGCTTCTTTAGCAAAAGCGCTGGGTGTCCAAATTTCATCAAAATATTCGAAATTTGTGTGATATTGGTCGGGGATAACAGGCAGCTCCCATACCCAATTTGCAATAGCGTATTTGTTTTTTGCCGCAATTTTTAGTTTTTCCGAGGCTTGAAGCTGAGAAAATTCCTGCATATTCAACCCAGTCAAATTGATGGGATACAACAATCCCTGTTCTAATGGATGCATTTCAGTTTCTTTAATTTTCAACGCATAGGGATGGTGAACAGGATAATAGCTCAGGGGAATATCTCTATACTTCATTGCGTCAATCATACCGCGCAGCGCAATACCCAAACCCGCATTTAAATATAAATCTCCGATAATATTAACCCCGGTAATTTTATCCATTGATAAACTTTTCCATCCTCAAAATTCTTTTTTAATAGTAACAGTAAATTGATAAAGCATTTGGCTGTATGATTGAAATGGTATTTTTTTCCTGACAATATCAAAAGATAACCGATATACCCCCGTCGTTTCCGGCGCGGCAACCACAATATGTGTTTTTATTTTTTTGCCGGCGCGGATATTCTCCATAAGCATAGTATTTTGCCCCGCTAAAGACGCCATTCGTTCGCCGGATAACGGCAGATCGTCTTGCAGCCATGCGCAGCGCACATAATAATTTTCAGCGGCGTCGTTTGAAAATATCCACGTTTGTGAACCGATATTTTTCAATTCAATTTCGCAGTCATACTGTTTGCCGGATATCATTTCCAACGGTATTTTGCTATTGTTAAAATCTACGGCAAATGGCAGCCGATTCATTTTCAGAACGTTTTTGCCAAATTCAGCAAACTGCGCCGGCGCATGCCGCATGCC
>JAKAOI010000264.1 GCA_021812265.1 Chloroflexota bacterium
ATATAAAGATATAATTTGCTTGTATATCCGATCTAAAAGGCATGTGACACATTGTATGTTCATCACATGCCTTTCATTTAGGAAAATTTCTTAATAGTTTGCAGCAAGTCCGCCAAATTAAAAGGTTTTAATAGATATCCATCTGCGCGCAAGTCATCCGCAATCTCTTTTGCGCGGAATTCTGCAGTTAACAGTATAATAGAGATATACTCTCTTTTACCGGTTTCGATAAGCTTATTGATAAATTCAGGTCCGTCCATAATCGGCATTCGTAAGTCCAATAAAATAATTGCCGGCAATACATTTTCAATGATTTTGAGGGCCTGTATACCATTAAGAGCTTCTAATACTTTGTATCCTTCATCTTCCAGAGTCATTTTAACAATATTGATCATTTCAAGATCATCTTCTATGATAAGAATGGTTGTTTCCGCCTGTTGAAATTTTCCTCCAATCGGAGCAGGTTGCATAAACATTTGAGTCATTACTACAGCCATGATATAATCTCACTTTCTTAGCGCGGGCAGAGAAAACCAAAAAGTAGATCCTCGGCCTCTTTGACTTATCACACCAATATCGCCGTTGAGTTCACTGATAAAAGATTTTGCCAAAAACAATCCCAACCCCATACCGGTTTGTGATCCATTAATAATCGGTGTATTCTGCGCTTTTTGAAATTTCGTCCAAATTCGTTCCATATCTTCTGCAGGAATCCCAGGGCCATGATCAGCTACCTCGCAATGGATACGGTGTGTTGCTGCAAGAGTTAATCGAATAATAACGTCATGAGTATTTCCGGAAAATTTAAATGCATTTTCCAGAAAGATAGTTACCACTTGGCGAATCCGATCTATATCTATCAATGCCATGAAATCTATATTTTCCGGTATTTCAACGTGAACAGAGTATGAATTATGGATAGTCATCAATTCTTGCGCTACGATCCGAATGATCTGCGCTACATCGGTTTCTTCTAAACGAAACTGAATTTGTTTTCTATCAATATATGTTATATCGAGCATATCACCAACTAAGCGGTTTAACCGATCAATATATTCGTCGGTTTGCTTCAACATATCAATCATAGTAAACACAAAATTACGAGATTCTTCACTCATCGTTGCAGCGTGGTCGGTAAAAAATCGCTGAATCCGCCGAACAGCAAGCTGCGAATTTCCTTTTACTAATGCAGCCGGTGTGCGAATTTCATGGCTTGCAATGCTGATAAAACTATCGAGTTGTTCATTAGTTGCCCGTAAAGCCTGTTCTTGCGCTATTGATTCTTCATATTCACGGCGCAAGCGGCGCCATTCAAAAAAAATACCTGTTAGATGAGCGGCAGTTTTGGCCATAAAAAGCTCATTTTCAGTAACACTCTCATTACTGCTGGTAATACCTAAAACTCCAACAGTTTCTCGGTTCATCACAATCGGAGAAACTATAGTTTGCGGCGCCTGACGAAATTTTGGTGAATGAAATATAAATTGTTTGCCCTGCATAATTTGATCGATATATTCCGGCGCAAATAATTCTGTAATATCATGATCTTGTGTTGATTGTATCCATTTCCGTTCGCGTATAGGGTCTAGCCCTGCAATATAAACAGGCATAAATTTTCCCTGTTTAAACGCAGCAACCCCAATAACCGAAAATCCAAGAGTATTGCGAATAATTTCCAGTACATGGCGAATAATCAAATTGCCGTCTTCTGAAGTATCTGCCGGAGCAGGGATAATCTCTGCAGTTTCAATATAGTTTGCAACTTGGACAAACGCATTAAAAGAGTTCTGCAACCTTTTTTCATCCAGCTTTTTCTGCGTAATATCACTCATAAACATAATCGCGCCAATAATATCCCCATTGGCTTCCACCACAGGTCCACCATATAAATTTAAAATAACATCATTTCCTATAAAATTACGTAAAATCACTAAATCACTTTGTTCTTTGCCAGATATTTTTTCTCCGCGTATCCCTTTCACCCACGGCCATTCTTGGTGTGGCAATACTACGCCATTGATATCACGGATATTCAACATATCTCCGCGCTCAAATAAGGTCATTTTCTCAAATCCCGGCAGCATATCTATTTTTAATATTTTTTTAAATTCTTTATTTATATAATGTATTGACCCTAAATGATCATACATAATAACTCCTAGCTCAATACCATCAACCAAAGATTGAATAAATGAGGGAGGCACTATTGTTCGTAAGTTAACATCCTTAGCAAACGGCTCAAACATTTCGGAATATAATTGCGGAAAAGAAGTAGACACATCAAATAATCTGCCACAAAAACCTATGCATTGCTCATCTGCATATTGCGGATATACCCGAAATATGACGGCGTTATATTTTTGAGACGGCGTTATAATATGCGCAATTATTTCTTGTGGTGTCTGCAATTGCGCCGCCTTTTGAAATAATCGCGCTATTTTCATATGCTCAAACGAGTGGAAAAGCTGCAGCCAATTATCTTGTGTTAATGACTCCGGTGAGATTCCCGTATAAGCCACCCAAGAATCCATCTCTGATGTTAGTTGTAAATCTATTGAAGCCTGCCAATAGATATAATCAACCGGGATATCCGAAACCATATCATTCCGGATTTGTGTATCATCATTCATACTCAACAGCTTTCTCATTGTTAAATCCAGTTACAACATTTACAAAAAGCCCGTTATGCCGAAAGAAAGGTGATCTTTCCTTGATATGTATGTGAGCAGCACACCACAATACGCCGCAAAATTCGATTTTTATGGGAACACATAGTATTATACCATAAACTATTCGAATTTGCAGCGTATTTTTGAAGAAATTTGTGTTATAGCAGATGCGTTATTCGCTTCTTTGCGATTCCAGCCATCTTTCAGCGTCTATTGCTGCCTGACACCCGCTTCCGGCTGCTGTAATTGCCTGACGATAGCGGTGATCTACCACATCTCCGGCGGCAAATACACCGGGTATATTTGTCATAGTATACTGATGATGCTTTATATAGCCCTGCTCATTCAAATGAATCGCTTCGGAAAATAACTCGGTGTTTGGTTTATGTCCAATCGCAATAAACAAACCATCTACACTTAAATTTGAAACGGTATCGGTTGAAATATCGCGCAAAGCCAGCCCTTCAACCTTATTTTCACCAAGAACATCTTCAATAACGGTATTCCAGCGAATACTTATTTTGGAATTTTCCGAAACTCGCTTCTGCATAATCCGGCTGGCGCGAAACGAATCACGGCGATGAACCATGGTAACATGTGAAGCAAAACGTGTTAAAAATATTGCTTCTTCCATTGCCGTATCTCCGCCGCCAACAATGGCCACTTCTTTATTGCGAAAAAACGCTCCATCGCAGGTTGCGCATGCGCTTACTCCGTGACCGTTCAAGCGCTGCTCATTTGGTAAATTTAACCATAAGGCGCTGGCTCCAGTCGCAATAATAATCGTTTCTCCGTACACCGGTTCGGTTTCATCTTCCAGTGTAACAGCAAACGGACGCTTGGAAAAATCTACCTTTGTTGCGTCTACCGGCCGCATCTCTGCGCCAAACCGCTTGGCTTGCTTTTCCATAACCTCCATCAATTCAGGACCGGCAATTCCATTTTCAAATCCGGGGAAATTTTCAATATCAGTTGTTATCATCAACTGCCCACCGTATTGCCGGCCCTGCACAACCAATGTTGTTAAATTTGCCCGTGCGGCATAAATTGCCGCTGTATAACCGGCGGGACCGGAACCGATAATCACGGTATCATATATCTTTGTCATACATGTTTCCTCTCAAGGCGCTCTTTCGTTTATGTGCAATAAACGCTGAGATGCGATATACGTCTTCGACATAGAAATTTTTGTGACGCCGCTATAACGACTATAGCAAGCTACAAAAATTGTTCACATATCACACATTATAATATACCCATATGAATATTAAGTAGATGAGTATTTGAGGTTCCATAGCACATATCCCGCAAGATTGACTCTATTTTATGAGTCATCAGCACAAAAAGAGAATCAACAACAAATGTTTTTTCGATTCTCTTCTTGTGTTTGTCGGAAATTTATTTGCGCTTATATCGCATTGTTTTACCCAATTTTCAACAATGCGGCAGAAATTGATTGGTAAACATAGCGGCGTAGTCTGGCGGGCTGGTTAGCGGCTTATTATTTGCGTCGGTCAGCGCGCCAACGCGATACAACAATGTAG
>JAKAOI010000265.1 GCA_021812265.1 Chloroflexota bacterium
CGATCTAATTGATGGGCAATATCGCGGCCCGCGGCCCGAAATAACACCGGTATAGAGTGGCGAACGATGCAAATTGGCGCGAATAACAGTATGTGTTTGCTCATTTGTGTGTGTCAAATAACATGGAAGTTGCGGTCTCCAAGCTGTTTGTGCGCTTTCGGGCAACGGATAAACAGCAGCCGGCGGACCGGGCGGCAGTAAAGATTCTGCGGGAACGGGATCAAATGAAAAATGAAGCGGCGTAGCGCTGCCCGGCTGGATCTCGGTTTTGCTGAAATCGATAGTCCGGGCGTCTACTCGCGGCGGTGTGCCGGTTTTCAGCCGCAATACACGCAGTCCCAGTGATTGCAGATGTTCTGTAAGACCGAGTGATGGCGCTTCACCTGTTCGCCCGCCCGGGGTAATGGTTGACCCAACAATTAATCTGCCATTAATGAATGTTCCTGTGGTTAGTACTACTGATTTTGCCATAAATTTGCGCGGTCCGGACCAAACGCCGCTAATTTTGCTGCGGCCGCCTTCTGTGTTTGCCGCCTCGGTAAGTAAACCCTGAACCGAGCCTTGTTTTAGTGTTAGGTTTGGCTGCGTTTCCAGTGTCCACTTCATGCTGAGCTTATATGCGTGCTTATCGCATTGCGCGCGCATGGCGCGAACTGAAGGGCCTTTGCCGGTGTTCAGCATACGAATTTGAATGAATGTTTTATCTGTATTGCGGCCGATTTCTCCACCGAGCGCGTCTATTTCCCGAATTAAATTCCCTTTTGCCGGACCTCCCATAGATGGATTGCACGGCATAAGCGCAATACTGTCTAGATTCATGGTAATCAACAGTGTTTTCAATCCCATTCTTGCTGAAGCTAAAGCTGCTTCACACCCTGCGTGGCCTGCCCCCACCACAATAACATCATAGTATTCAATGATTTCTGGTATATTTTCCTGCTCACTCATATTCCGTTCCTAATTTAAACCGCTGCTTTCGGTTTTGCTCACTTGCGCTGCGCAATAAACCGTCAAAATACCAATCCGATTTTCTCTCATTTTACACCAGATCCCGTAAAACTGCTGACCGATTAGGGCATGCGGATGAAGGGGATTGAGTCGGTTTGAACCAATACGCGCTGCTGTCTTTTGAATCTCGATAGCATAATTCAATAGCAGCCAATCAGCAATTTGCCATGGATCAATTCCTGAACTAATGGCTCAAAATAATATTGCGCTATCCATGTTATCACCGGCGCGCACACTGCGTCACCAAAACCAAACAGCAATCGATGATTCGATTGATTCAGCCGATAGCCGCCAACTCCTTGCAATTTTGCCGCTTCTAGTGGTGTGAGCAGTCGCATATAAATGTTACCGCTGCCTGCTTTCATAATAATTTGTCTGGCGCTGCCACCGCGCGGGGTGCGCAGGCATCCCGCCAATCCGTCAGTTCTAATTTCTGCGTGGGGTTTTCCTTCGCGTGTGCGCAAAAATATTGCGGCGTAACTCCATTCCGGTCTTGCCGCCATTGCGTCTGCTTCGGAGCGGCTGCGCGGCTGCATAGAATCCAGCAGTTTTTGGGCGCGCGCGCTGCTCCACCAGTGCGCTTCGTTTTCGGGAGTTTCGGCGGCAATATCAGCAAGTGTTTGGCTTCGCAGCGGAGGATCCGGCAATGGTTGTATGCGCCAGTGGATTTGTGGGTTACTGCGTATATGCTGCAATACTGCTGTGGGGCGCACTGCAGATGGCTGCAATGCGTCTATAGAAATTGAGCCTTGCGCGCTGTGTGTATGCACATAATCATCTCGTGTGGCGGCAATAAACAGCCGCAAGCGGCTTTGCGGCGTAAAATGGCTGGCGTTCACCATAAAAGCGTCGGTAGAGTATCCCAAATCATTTAATGCTTGCAGCGCTGTAATAAAATCTTCACCATTGTGTGATGTAAGGAATCCCGGCACATTTTCAATTAACAGCAGCGCCGGCCTGCGTTCCGCCATATCAGATAATATATGAATAAAGCCCCAAAAGGCTGAAGAGTGTTGGCCGCCTAACCCTGCGCGTTTGCCGGCTAACGAAAGATCGTTGCAGGGGAAGGACGCTGTGGCCAGCAGTGTGTTGGGAATTTGTTCACTGCGCAAATGATAAATATCATCTAAAACGAAGAGATTGTTATCGTCTGAAAACTGATCGATATACATGTTTTGTTTATGGATGTCGATATCATTTGCAAACACAACCTTCCAGCCCACTTGCTCTAATCCCGCCCGCATCAGTCCGATACCGGCAAAAAATTCTGCCGCGGTTTTTTTCTCCGGTTGAAATTGCGGCGCTGAAACAGCAGTGTCTTCAACAGCGGATTGCAAAATAGATATATATGATTCCACGTTTTTTTTCAAATCCGATTCCCAGATTCTCAGTACTTTCCACCCAGAATCTGTTAATTGTGCGGTATATGCAATATCGCGGCTGATGGTGCGGCGAATTTTCTGAACCCAATATGCGCTGTTTTTCGATTCCTGAAATTGCGCCTCCAAGCAGGTTAAGCCGCGAATAAGCCATTGCCGGCCGTGCCAAAAATCTCCGTCGATAAATACCGCAATATGCTTGCCGTTCAGTACAAAATCTGGTTTACCGGTAACATCATGACGAGAAACATCAACTGATATTCCTGCGGATTGCAGTGCTGTGAGAAAGCTATTTTCCGGTTTTGTGCCGGAAGAATGAACATTGCGCATAATTTGGGAGATTTGTTCACTGTTGCGGCCAGATTTTTTCTTTTTTTCCATCATGTTTTCTGATTCATTGATACGGCGCAATAAAAGTCAATAATATTGGCGTATAAAAATTTTGCGCAAGCGAGTCATATAGCCTTCAGTGTATACGATATGGCGCCGATACACATAGTTATAGCCGTAATGATTCGGTTCAGATATCCATGCAACTAATTTGGCAGATAAGGAGAACCCAGCCAATGCTCGAAATTGTTGAAAACACATCGGTTAACTCAAAATTGCAGCGTGTCATAGATATTGCTGATATTATTTTTGCCGCTTTGCTTCTTTCCGGAGATTTCCATTTACTCGTGTGCTCCAAGGAAAAGGTGTTAGCCTCACTATGGACAAATAAATTTGACTTAAAAATACGTGATGGAGATCCCATCAATCCCAAATGGGTGATTTCACAGGCAATGGAAACAGGCCGGCCGGCCTACAGGGTGGTAGATCGTGAGCACACCACTCTATCGGTAACCTATGTAGGCAACGCGGCGCCGATTCGCGATGGCAACACAATAATAGGTGGTTTGGGCTGGTATCAAAATACTGAGCTAGTAGATAAGCAGAGAGAATTCAGCATTAAAACAAGTAAAACATTAGATCATCTTTCGGATATGAGCCGGGAATTGGCGTTTGCGACAACGCGCATGACCACCATCAATAATGAATTAAATCAAACTATTCGGAATTTCATTGATGATTTTACTAAAATGGATGAAGCAAGTTCTACTATTGATGAGATTGCCAACCAATCACAACTGCTTGGCCTGAACGCATCGATAGAAGCTGCGCGCGCCGGAGAGCATGGCGTGGGGTTTGCCATTGTCGCCGAAGAAGTGCGCAACCTGTCTGCCTCATCCAAAGAATTTGCCAGAGCAATTCACAATGATATTATTCGGATGCAGGAATCATTAAAAGATCTGCAGAAAAAACTGGATACCAGCACAAAGATTATATCTGATCTCGATCGCGACCAAAAAGTAACATCAGAGATGACGAGTGAAATTTCGGCGTTAACGAACGAGTTGGTAGAAATTATAGGTGTTTAACCGCGCGGCGGAAACTGTGTGAAAATTCAAAAGGGACGGCTCTTGCGGCCGCCCCTTTTGGCTGTTATTGTTTCAAAAGATTCACGCTGATGTTATTCGCACCCGTCTGAAAGGCTCTCTGCCGAAGCTGTGTGAGGTGACGTTATATCTGCGGGCAAGCAAATGCTGCTGCCGTCTAATCGGCGCGGCCTGTGGCGTCAAATCGACACTGGAGCTTTTGCCAAGCAGAACTAAATGAATGGCGTCTTCTGCTTCGCGCATGGCTTTTACTTCAGAATTTTTAAGATTTTTACGCTGCCGGCGCGAAAGTTTTTGTTCTCCTGCAGGTTGTTCCGGATCGGGTTCACCATAGATATCTTCCGGAGCAGCAAATGGAACGCCAATTGATTGCGCAAAGCCTGATCGGAA
>JAKAOI010000266.1 GCA_021812265.1 Chloroflexota bacterium
TCTGGGAATTGTACATCATCTCCGGCAAAAGCGATATGCGCCGGCAGGCCGCTTTCATATTCCGTCATAGTAACGAAATAGAGATCGTTTAATAGCGCGCCTCGCGGAAATACACTTTGCGCCTGCGGAGATAATTCTGGCAAGATAAAAGCTTTTGTGAGCTGTCGCGCGCGATCGGCGCGATAATTATAGAAAATAACCGCGTCACCATCTTTAACCGTGGCGACTGGTTCCCCATACGCTGTGCGCGTCACAATTGGCTCAATAAATTCATCGGTTATGCCGGCGTCATAACTGGCGGCAATGCCTGCAATAGGGTCTAGGCAAGAAGCGCCTTCACCACGTGTCATGGCAAAATAGGCTTTTGCCGTGCGTTCCCAGCGGTTATCGCGATCCATTGCCCACAGTCGTCCGGTAATTGTGGCTACTTTTGCGGGATGTTCCGGATTGATGGCTTCTGCAGCTGTCAGCAAGTTCTTCATATATTCTACGCCACTTTTGGGCGGAGTGTCGCGTCCGTCGGTAAATGCGTGGATGAAAACACGATCTGCATTGTGTTGCGCAGCCAATTTCAGGCAGGCTTCTAAGTGGCTTTCGTGCGCGTGTACACCACCGGGACCAAGTAAACCGCACACATGCAAAGAGCTGTTATTCTTTTTGACATGGCCGATGGCGGCAAGAAGCGCCTCATTTGTGAAAAAAGAGCCGTCATCAATAGCGTCGGAAATTCGGGTAAAATCTTGGACCACTTTATGGCCGGCTCCGATATTTAAATGGCCGACTTCAGAGTTACCCATTTGGCCATCGGGCAGACCGACAGATTTGCCTGAGGCTTGCAGCAATGTATGCGGCCATATCCGCTCGATAGCGCGGATATTCGGGGTATTGGCGAGGGCAATTGCGTTGCCGTCGCTGCGGGGATTATATCCCCAGCCGTCCATAACAATCAGCGCTATGGGACGAGGACGAGCCATATATATAAAATCTCCCTGAATAAGCAAAATGGTGTTCTTCTGTTCAGTATAACACGAAATTTCAATGAAATTTTCTTAAGACGCAGGGACTCTTTGTCGTATTGCGGAAGCAAAGGCTCTGGCAGGTGCTATAATACAAGAACAACATGCAAAATAGGAGTTGTGCGCGTGAAGATAGCTATTATCGGCGCTGGAACGATTGGAAGTGTTTTTGCTGCATCACTGCAAAGATTTGGTGATGAGGTTACTATTATTGCCCGGCCAGATACGGTTCCCGAAGGCGGATCTATCCGCTGCACTGTTGAATATAAGGAGAAGTGGCCGCAGTGGGCGATTGTGCCTGTTGTCAGCGAGCCGAAGGAAGAATACGACGCCGCAGTTCTTGCGGTTAAAACCAATGATATTGAAGATTTTTTTGAGTCGGCGCAGGGAAAAATCCGCGCAAAATATTTTATCACCACGCAAGCGGGGCCGCGAGGTGATATTCTTGTTTCCAAATACATCGACAGCCAACAGATCATCAGTTGTGTGCCGTGGTTTAACGCAATACCGGTTGAAATTGGCCATGTGCGGATAAACGGCGAGGCTAAACTATATTTTGGACAAAAAGAAACATCCCAATTTAATCTTAATGAATTTACAAAGCATATCGGGCAAAGTGTTCCCGCAGAAATTTCGCCGAACATCAATAATTTGCGCTGGACTAGACTGCTGTTGACGGTTCCTTATGCGCTTACGGCAATTACCAACGAGCCGCTGCCCAAACTGGCGCAAGATAACCGGATTTTTCATTTGCTGCTTGCCATGATGCGTGAAGCGGCAAAAACACTGATCAGCGCAAATATTTCGCTGGTGTCTGTGGCGGATCCCGATTTGCGGCTGCTGCAAAAATTACACACTCTTCCCGGTATTTTTGCGGGCAGAACACTGCGGCGGGTCTCATTTTTGCAGAGCGCTTCCCTGCCATATCAACCGACTACGCTGCAAAGTATTATGCGGGGCCGCCGCAGCGAAATTGATTATTTAAACGGAGAAATTGTTCGGCTTGGCGCAGAGCATGGCATAAAAACACCAGCGAATGAATTAATTGTGCATTTAATACATTCTATTGAAGAAACCGGTTCTTTTATATCTATTGAAAAATTAGCGAAATCTACCACAAAACTTTCCTGATACCAATTATCCCACTGTAGGAGATTTTCTTGACACCAATCTGCGCTAATGCTATACTGGCAGGTAGTATAAAGCAATAAATTACAGAACATCCCTGAGCGGAAGCAGCGCATATGCAGGGGCGCATGGGGTATATTGCCTCGTGGCAAAGTTTGAGATGTTTCCCAATTTGACCCTTATTTCTTAATTGAACGTCCAGGTCTGTATTTGTGTTGTGGATTATATAAGGCAAGGGAAACACCCCATGTTGCATTCTAGAACTCTTCTGCGATTTGGCTCATTTGTGAAATTAAACACCATTTCTGCCTTGCCGGTTCCGTATATGATTCACGGAGCTTTTCCCGAAGGAAAATGTATTGGCGCATATATTCTTCCACGATCTCATACTGTTTGGGTGCGACTTTCAGAGCGGCTGGGAGGCCAAATCTGGCCGCCCAGTATGGCCCATACCGAACACTGTGTTATTCCGTTAACTGCAGAGCAAGACAGCGCCCCTTTATCGCATTCCATCGAACTTTTTGGCTCCATGCCGTTGTATTGTTCCGATGGCAAAATTGGCCGGCTGCGGAGTATTTTGATTGATAATGAGACCGGAGCTGCGGTTTCTCTGGTTGCGCAGGTTCGTGCGCGTACACTGTTTGCTTCCTCCGACAGCCAATCTGCAGCGCTTTGGGAGCTGAGCGGAAAATCTTTACTGATTCCGCCGCAATGGGTGTTATTTCCTCCGGAGCCAACGGAATACACTAACGGTGAAAAACAATTGTATATCGACGCCACTTCACAGCAAATAGCGCATTGTTTATTGCTTCGTGATGACGCTGAAGTGTGTGAAGATATATGGAGTTTGGTAGCGCAGTCTACCGCGCTTGCGCCATATATTGCCGGCCTGCATATAACGGTGCGCGAAGGAACGGTGGAGCTGAGCGGGGAGTATTTGCCGCTGCACTTGAAAAATATGCTGGAAAATGATATTTGGCATATTGGCGGGGTGCTAAACATTGTCAATCACATCAGTTCGCGCCGCTAACGCATCCACTTGCGTATGGCTTTTTTTATGAATTTAGGACTTTCGCTTGAAAGAGAAGCGCATGGTTCTCGTATCTGCCAAAGGGAGTTTGGGGACATTTCAGAACTCCGTACAAGGGGCGCCGCCCTTTGTACATCCCCGATGTTCCATGCTGCAGCGAAAGTCCTGGAATTATATATGAGCGCAACAGCCGGCCAATTCCTGTTATATGATTGACCGGCTGCAGAGCCGCATAAGCGGTTTTAGCGCGAGATTCTGCCAAAACCGCTTGTGTTTAAACGACAAAATTAATCAGTTTGCCTTTCACGTATATCAGCTTCCGAATTTCTTTGCCGGAAATATATTTCACCACTTTTTCATGGGTCTGGGCCATTGTTTGTATTACAGCATCCGTGGCGTCGGCGGGAACTTCGATAGAGCCGCGCAATTTACCGTTTACTTGAATAGGAATGGTAATAACCGAATCTTTCGTTAACTCCTCGTCATATTCCGGCCAGTTTTGTGTGTGTATGCTTTGTGAAATGCCGCGCCTGCTCCACAACTCATCGGTAATATGCGGCGCCAGCGGGGCCAGCAATAACAGCAGCGTGTGGAACGCTTCGGTAAACTCCTCGGGACATTGTTCCGCCAAGCCGCTTGTACGTGCGTCTTGCAGCGCATTCAGCGTCTCCATCATTGCAGCAATAATAATATTAAAGCGGAATTGTGGATAGTGTTCCGAAACCCGTTTAATAATTTTGTGCCGCAGTGTGGTAATAGTGGCTGCGTCGGGGTTGTTTGCGGCGCTCTTTTTGCGCAGCAGATGTTCTGTTTCAATACCCATCGTCCAAATACGGTTTAAAAATCGCGCAACGCCTTCTACGCCTTTGGGACTCCACGGCCCGCCCATATCAAACGGCCCCATAAACATCAAGTAACAGCGCACTGCGTCGGCGCTGTAAACATCTACCACGCTATCGGGGGCAACCACATTCCCGCGCGATTTTGACATTTTTTGAGAGTCTGCGCCCAGCACTATTCCTTGATAGAT
>JAKAOI010000267.1 GCA_021812265.1 Chloroflexota bacterium
ATCTAAGACAAAAAGCAGAGATGGGTATGACGCCGTTCAAATTGGGTTCGGCTCGAAAAAAACAAAAAATGTGAATCGCGCAGAGCTGGGACACTTGGGACATAAACTTGAAGTGTTGGAAGCGCAACGCAAAAAAACACAGTCAAAACGCGCGCAAGAACGCGAAGAAGCCCGCGCTAAGGGCAATACATCTGCTCTGGAATTGGCGGCTGATGAAACAGAGACGCAAACATCGACTTCGGAATCTCCGAAGCGCGGAATTGTTCGCGGCGCTGCAAGTTTAGGGCCGTTTGAAACATTAAAAGAAGTGCAGGCGCAGCCGGGCGCAAGTGTGAAGATCGGCGACGTAGTTAATGTTGATATCTTCAAAACCGGCGAATTGGTAGATGTTGTAGGGGTAAGTAAAGGTAAAGGCTTTACCGGCGTTATGAAACGGCATGGATTCCATGGCGGCAACCGCACACACGGTCAGTCAGACCGCCTGCGCGCGCCGGGTTCTATCGGCGCAGGCACAACCCCGGGCCGCGTATTCAAAGGTATGCGTATGGCCGGTCGTTCCGGTGGTGAACAGATTACCGTTAAAAAACTGGAAGTTTTCCAAGCCAACAGCGAAAAGAAAATTTTGGTTATCAAAGGCTCGGTTCCCGGCCCTAACGGCACTATTGTACAAATTAAAAAGCAGGAGGCGCTGTAAAAATGGCTACTGCAAAAATAGTAAATTTGAAGGGTGAAGAGGTTGGGGATCAGCAGTTGTCCGCCGGCGTATTTGATGTTGAAGTGAATACCGCGGTGCTGCACCAAATTGTAACATCGCAGCTGCTCAACCGCCGCCAAGGCAACGCCTCTACCTTAACCCGCTCGCAGGTTAGCGGCGGCAACCATAAGCCGCACCGCCAAAAAGGCACCGGCGGCGCCCGCCAAGGCTCTACTCGCTCGCCGCAATTCCGCCACGGCGGATCCGTATTCGGACCTCGCCCGCATGAATATCATCATAAAATGATGCGCAACATGCGCCGCATTGCGCTTCGCTCTGCCTTAACCGACAAAGCGGCAAACAATCGCTTATATATTGTCAACGATTTGCAATTAGATCAGCCGAAAACACGTGTTATGTTGGAGTTTCTTGCTAAGTTGAACTTAAACAGCCAAGTTGAGGAAAATCGTGTGCCTTCCGTGCTTACCCTTATGGCGGAACGTGATGAAAATGTTCTGCTCTCCATGCGGAATATCCGCTACGTGAAAGTTGGGCATGTCAGCTCTATTAATGTGGTGGAATTAATGAAACACGACTTCTTGTTTCTTACCCCGGAATCGCTGAAAGTAATTGAAGAAACCTACGACGATACCGATTTTGGCGCCGATGCACCGGAGGAAGAGTAATATGGAAATAACAGAAGTTATCAGACGCGGCCGTATGACAGAAAAGGCCGTGCGTATCCAAAATCCGGATAAGTTTCAGGCGGCGGTAAAACCAGCAGAAAAACAAACCCGTTGTTTTGAATTTGAAGTTGCGCTGAAAGCCAATAAAATTGAGATTCGCCGCGCGGTTGAAACGTTGTTTGAGGTAACCGTTCTTTCGGTAAACACCGCGCGCATGCCCGGAAAAAAACGCAATGTGCGTTCGGCTAAAAACGCCCGTGTGGTAGAGCCGCGACCATGGAAAAAAGCGTTTGTAACTATTCCGGCAGATCAATCCATCGACGTGTTAAAGCCGTAGCCGAAAAGGAGAAAGAAAATGCCAGTTCGTATTTATAAGCCGACTTCACCTGGCCGGCGCGGTATGTCTGTCAGCGATTTTTCGGAAATTACTACAGATAAACCGGAACGTTCACTGCTAAAAACGCTGCAAAAACATTCCGGCCGCAATAATCAAGGTAAAATTACCGTTCGCCATCGCGGCGGCGGTGTTCGCCGGAAATATCGCATTATCGATTTCCGCCGAGATAAAGATGGGGTTCCCGGCAAGGTTGCTACCATTGAATATGATCCGAATCGCACAGCGCGTATTGCGCTTATTCACTATATCGACGGCGAAAAGAGATATATTCTTGCCCCGGTTGGCCTGCAAGTCGGCGATAAAGTAATGTCTGGGCCAAACGCTGAACCGAAAACCGGCAATGCGCTGCCCTTGCGGAATATTCCCCAAGGTATGTTCATTCATAATATTGAAATGAAGCCGGGACGCGGCGCTCAATTGGTTCGCAGCGCCGGAGTCAGCGCCCAGTTAATGGCGAAAGAAGGCTCTTATGCCCAAGTTCGCATGCCATCCGGTGAGCAGCGCTTAATCAGCTTGGCGTGCAAAGCTACCGTTGGCCAAGTTGGCAACCCCGACCACGCCAATGTTTCAATTGGTAAAGCCGGTCGATCTCGTCACTTAGGCCGCCGGCCAACCGTTCGTGGATCTGCCATGAACCCGGTAGATCACCCGCATGGCGGTGGTGAAGGCAAAGCGCCTTTAGGTGGCGTGCCGCAAACACCGTGGGGCAAGCCTGCCCGTGGCGTAAGAACCCGCCGCAATAAGGCAACCACTAAGTTTATTGTCCGCCGGCGCAATTCGTCGCGCAGCAAATAACCTGAAAGGAAGTATCTGAAACGTATGTCGCGATCCAGAAAAAAAGGACCATACATACATCCTTCTCTGCGCAAAAAGATTTCGCAGATGCTGCGCAGCGGGGAACGCCAAGTTATTAAAACTTGGTCACGGTCTACAACTATTTTGCCGCAAATGGTTGGGTTTACTTTTGCCGTACATAACGGGAAAACACATATTTCGGTATATGTAACCGAAAATATGGTTGGTCATAAATTAGGTGAATTTGCGCCAACACGAGTATTTCGCGGCCATGCTGGAAGCAAAAATGAAAAAACTGCGTCTAATCGCTAGTAACATCGAAATCGGCATCAGGAGAATCTGATAATGGAAACACGAGCAATATTACGAGATTCTGGGGCGCCACCGCGTAAAGTGCGGCTGGTTCTTCAGGCAATCAAAGGTCGCCGTACAGATGAAGCGCTGGCAATTCTGCAGTTTTTGCCCAACGGCTCTGCTCCGGCAATTCGCAAGTTATTACAGTCGGCCATTGCCAACGCTGAAAATAACTATCGCATGGATCCCAATAAACTATACGTTATTAACGCCATTGCGGATGAAGCGCCTTCTCAGAAACGCAGCCGCTGGCGCTCACGCGGCCGTTGGACGCGCATTGTTAAACGGCAATCGCACATTACCATTGTAGTATCCGATGAACGCGAGCTTGTGCCTCATGCGTTCAGAAAATTAGCTAAATAAGCGCGGTATTGCCGCGAGATTTACCGGATGAATAGCGCCGGTAAAAGGAGGAAACCCTTTTGGGACAAAAAGTTCATCCCACGGGATACCGCCTCGGAGTAACGACAACTTGGCAGTCCCGCTGGTTTGCTGATAAGCAGAAATATAGTTCTGTGCTGAAGGAAGATCGCCTGCTGCGCGATACCGTTAATAAGGTGTTGGCAAACGCAGGTGTTGCGCGGATAGAAATAGAGCGGCCTTCGGAAACACAGGTAGAGCTTGCTATTTTTACTTCTAAGCCCGGCTTGGTAATTGGTAAAAATGGTGAGGGCATTGAACGTCTGCGCGTGCAATTAGACGCTTTAACCGGCAAAAAAGTGCATCCAAAAGTTATGGAAATTAAAAAACCGGAACTGGAAGCTGTGCTGGTCGGCAAATCGATTGCTGAACAAATTGAAAAACGTATCGCGCCAAAACGCGCCATGAAACAGGCCGTACAGCGCGCAATGCGATCGAATGCGCTTGGCATTAAAATCATCTGTTCCGGCCGACTGGGCGGCGCAGATATTGCGCGCTCGGAGCGCGATGTAGATGGCAGCGTGCCGTTGCATACCCTGCGCGCAGATATTGACTTTGCGATTGTAGAAGCGCACACGACCTATGGCGTTATCGGCATTAAGGTGTGGGTGCACAGGGAAACAAAACTTGCGGCGCGACAATCGGCGCGACAGTCACTGCGTGACACGCAGGGCGAAGCGTCTTCGCGTTCGGAACGCCCCCCGCGCAGAGATGGCGCGCGTCGTTCCCCGCAAGGCGGAGATCATCCGCGCGGTGAACGCGGCTCCGATGGCGCCAGACAGCGCCCGCCACGCAATCCGCAGGGCGGTCCTTCCGCGTCTGCGCCGCGCGGCGAACGCCCGCCAAGGCGCCCACGC
>JAKAOI010000268.1 GCA_021812265.1 Chloroflexota bacterium
CCGATCTCAGTTCCCCCGACGGCTACATGACAGCTGCATTCACACACGCTATCTTCAAAATCATCCGGCGTCATAAGACTTGTACAATCAATAAAATATGTACCGATTTTATATATCTAGGATTTCCGCTGAAAGAGAAGCGCATGGTCGTATCTGCACAAAGGGAGGTCTGGGGACACCCCAGAACCCCGTACAAGGGGAGCCGCCCCTTGTACGGCCCCGATTTTCCATGCGGCAGCGAAAATCCTGATCATACACTGCCAAAAGTCACAAAATCTTTATAAGTGCAGATTTTTTCGCAAGATATGTTAGGATCAAGATATACATTATGGCAAGGCGTCTTGTTAAAGTTGATGGCAGAAATTCAAGCGTTGATATACCTATCCCAACTTTGCAGAAAACTGGATCATCGTCGTAGATGGACACCTATCTGAAAGGAGAAGCGCTTCCTCCCCAGCCCTAAAGGGTGGGGTCTCCGCGCTCGTTTTTGATGAACGTATTTCGATGGCAAAAGCCAGATTCACCGACTGATTCGGAACTACGCGCCACTTTTACCCAAAAAGGGATACGATTTTTTGCGTGGTCTAACGCGCCGGGTGATATCTATGGTTCGCATTCCCACCCATATGATAAAACCTTAGCGGTTGTTCATGGCTCTATTACTTTTACCATCCTTGAAACGGAAGAACGCATAGAGCTTACTGCCGGGGATGTTTTTATTCTGCCAGCCGGCGTCATTCATACCGCGTTAGTCGGCAGTAATGGCGTAACCTGCTATGAAGGCCACACTACGCCAAGCAGCGATGGTACCGATGAACAGTTGCAACACGGCGCCGACGCATTGCATATCGCAACGCCGGAAAAAAATTCCCCAAATATTAGCTAGCGCAGGAATATACATAGACACATAGACACGCTTCATTGAATAACTGACATTTTGCTGCATTTCATGATATTATCAAAATGAGAGCAGTTGCTCCAAAGATATATGAACGTGAACGCCCTTAATGGGCTGAAGATTATGCAGCAGAAAAAAAATACCGTTCAAAATGGACCTTTAATACTTATTATAGATGACGAACTGAGCATCATTGATTTTATTTCATTGGGAATGGCTCAGGAAGGTTTTCGTGTAGATTCTGCCCGCGACGGCCCATCAGGATTATCAAAAGCGCGGGTGTTGCTGCCCGATATCATCATTTTAGATCTCATGCTGCCGGGACTGAGCGGAATGGATGTATGCCGCCAGCTTCGGGATAAGCCTGAAACCGCTATCTTACCCATTATTATGCTGACAGCAAAAGATGAAGTGCGGCATAAAATTGCCGGTTTGGAGATTGGCGCAGATGATTATATGACCAAACCGTTCAGCTTTGATGAATTGCTGGCGCGCGTGCATGCGGTGCTGCGGCGGCAAAACAGAACTCAGCAGTCGGAAAAGCAACAAATTTTGCAATACGCGGATATTACCTTAGATGACATATCGCGCGAAGTGCGCCGTGGCGGGCGGCTGATTCAGCTGACAGTTACAGAATATAATTTATTAAAGCTATTTTTATTGCACCCTAAACAAGTGCTGGACCGCATGGTTATTTTAGAGCGTGTGTGGGGATATGATTTTATGGGTGATTCAAATATTATTGAGGTGTATGTGCGGTATCTGCGGGAAAAGCTGGAAGAAAACCCTGCCAGCCCCAGCCTGATACATACCGTTCGAGGAGTAGGGTATGTCCTCCGCTGAACAAGGTTCAGCCGCCGAGTCAGGTAAACAAAAAAAATTTCGCACATCGCTGCAATGGCGGCTGACTATATCATTCGTTCTGATCTTTGCCGTTCTTATTTCTGCGCTTGGCGGAGTGGTATATGTAATGGTCCGTTCCTTGCTCTACCAAAGCGCAGATCAAATATTCACTTCAAATATGCGCGCGGCGGCAATCAGTCAAAACGCGCAATTTTTATCTGATATCACACATATGCAGGGCAGCGCATTTGTATGCCAAACATTCAGCGAAGCGTTTCAAAATACAGTAGCTGCCGATGTACTGGCAACCTTGCCGGATGTTATTTCTGTACAATTGGTAAATATTTCTACCGGTAAGGCATTAACTGGACCAGACACTGGCTCCGTACCATTTGGTTTGAACATAGCCCGGCTGGCTTCGTTCCGCGGCGCATATCTGCATGAATGGACCAAAGCCGCACAGTCTGGCGCAGATAATTTTTATTCATTTTCTTCGGGAAGCAATCAATACAGCGGCTTGTTTATTGCCTACGACTATCGCCCCGACGCGCCATGCCCAAACACGACCAAACTGCAGCCTGCTGTATTATATGCCGCGCAAAGTTTAAACAGTATTCAGCAAGATGAACATAATTTTATTATATTTCTTATATCTGTTCTTGGCGTGTGGATTGGAATGGCAATTTTACTGGGAGTATTTCTTACCCATTCAGGGCTGCGCGGACTTTCGCGGGTGGCGCAGGCGGCGCGCGCAATAACAAACGGAGATTTATCGCAGCGCGCCGGGCCAATGCGCCGCAATGATGAGATTACCGAAGTAGCTTTTGCTTTTGATGAAATGGTTGATGTTATGACGGAAATTATTCAAAGCAAAGATGAATCGGAAAGCCGTATACGACAATTTTTGGCAGACGCATCGCATGAATTAAAAACACCCCTGACATCCATTCGCGGATATTTAGATGTTTTGGCTCGTTCCGGCGCAATTCAATCTCAAGAAACAGCACATATTGTATATTCTGCAAAATTTGAATCGGAACGCTTGTCGCGACTGGTGGCAGATATGTTTACGCTGGCGCGTTTCGACGCCGGCAGACCCTTGCAGAAGCAGCCTGCCGATTTATGGGAGCTTGCAGCCAGCGCAGTCGATCAAGAACGATTAAACGCAGGGGAACGATCGATTTTTCTTGCTACCGACGGCAGTTTGCGTATTGTGGCAAATATCGATTCGGACCGGATTAAACAGCTACTTATCATTATCATTGATAATGCGCTGAAATACGGCCGACAAGATTCCAGCGGAATCATTCAGGTAAAGCTGAGCAGAAGCGCCGATTTCGCGATAATAGATATCACCGATAACGGGCCGGGAATACGCCAAGAAGATCTGCCGCATATTTTTGATCGATTTTATCGCGGCAAACGCGCAAAAACCGATGTTTCGGGACACGTAAGCGTTGCTGAAGCGCGCAATGGAACCGGGCTTGGATTGGCCATTGGCTTAGCAATTATCGAGGCGCATAAAGGAACCATAACCGTATCCAGCGGGCTGGGAACCGGAACCAGTTTTCATATTACGCTGCCGATGGATACCGGCAAAGAAATCACCACACAGCTCCGGAAACTATCACTCGGTCAACCAGATTTACACCAAAATGATAGCCAATTTCGCGGTAGTCACGAATCTTCCATATAAGCGCGTCGGCGCGTTTATTGGCGGCAATGCAGCCGCGATCGGTTAAGGCCAGCGCTTTGGCGGCGTTTAGGGTAACCGCCTGCAAAGATTGTTCAACGGTAAGGCCGCAATGCGCCACAGCCAACGCCATAATCATTTGCAGATTTTCACAATTGCAGGTACCCGGATTATAGTCTGTAGCCAGCGCAACAGTTGCGCCGCGTTCCAAAAATCTGCGCGCATTGGGAAATGAAGTTTGCATAGAAAACGAACACCCAGGCAATAATGTGGCAATTACTCCGGCGTTGGCCAGCTTTTGAATATCTGCATCCTGAATATGATCCAGATGATCTGCCGATACCACACCTAAATCTGCCGCCAGCGCGGCGCCGCCGATATCGTGCGATTGATTTGTATGCATTTTCAGCAAATACCCCAACGCGCGCGCAGCTTCCAATATTGTTTTCGTTTCAAGCACGGAAAAGGCGCTTTCCTCGCAATATACATCGCAAAAGCGCGCTTGCCCAATAAACGCCGGAGCCATATTCTGGATAACATGCTGCACATACGCGCTTCTGTGGCCGCCAAATTCCACAGGAATAATATGCGCGCCTAAAAATGTGGGAATAATATCCGGCAAATGTGGTTCACCAGACAGAACGCGCATCACATTCAAGATTTTTTCTTCGGCGACAAATTCAAGCCCATAACCGGTTTTGCCTTCAACTGTAGTCGTTCCGTGGCGGCGCATCGATTGCAGCCGCTCCAGCGCTGCGCCACGCAAAG
>JAKAOI010000269.1 GCA_021812265.1 Chloroflexota bacterium
TTCCGATCTTCATACTTTAAAGCCCATTAAAAATACCATTTTCTTGCAAAATATTTGCTGAATGCGTATACTTGATGAAGAAAGACCTGTTATTTTTATAATACACAGAGCAGTATCTTCGTTCTTTCGGAATCTGTCATATTTTATGTTTCAGATATACCCTAGTATCAAGTAGAAACAAGCAGGCAGAATAGGAGATAGCCGGCTTTTCTGTATGAGGAAGTTTTTATGCATAAGGCAACATCAAATACCAACTTAGCTTCTTACCGACCACAATATGAAACTGTCGCCGAAAGAATTATTGATTATATCTTAGAGGCTCATCTCAAACCGGGTGACCGGCTGCCACCTGAACAAAAATTGGGTGAGCAGCTTGGCGTTGGCCGCAGTGTCGTGCGCGAAGCCGTAAAATACTTATCGGCTACCGGGCTTATTGGCGCACGCCGCGGATACGGGCTGTATGTTGCCGACCGAGAAGAATTACTAGATCGTATGACATATTTAGCCGAATCAATGGGCTTGTCGCTTGCTGAGTCGCAATATTCCCGCATTCCGGCGCTGACAGAACGGCAAGAAAATGCTCCGGACCACGCTAATCTTCCCGGACTCGGCCGAATTACCCGAAAAGGAGTTCAGCCAATTTATGTAAATATTGTGGTGAACAGTCTGGCAACGCACTATGACTTTGCAATTCTTCGCGGTGTAGAATCTGCTTGCTATGAACACGGCTACTATACAGTTCTTTCCACCGTTTACGACGAACGCGGCCAAGAAAGAAACTGGATGAAAACCATTAAAAGCGGTAACATAGACGGCGCTATTTTAGTGTTAAGCGCAAATTTGAATATAGATTTTACAACCCTAAATCAGCATAATCTTCCCATCGTTATTGTTGATAATTGCGGGGAAATGGTTCCGGAAATTCCTTCGGTTGGCGCAACAAATTGGACCGGCGCATTACAGGCAACACATTATCTTATCCGCTTAGGGCACACAAAAATTGCCACTATCAGCGGCACCCCAAATTTTATTGCTGCACAGGCGCGCGCCGCCGGATTTCGCGTTGCTTTAGAATCTGCGGGCATTGCAATTAATCCGCAATATGTGCGCCCAGGATTTTTTGTGGGGGACAGCGGCTATGTGCAAACTAATGAGCTGCTCAATCTGCCAGAGCCGCCGACAGCAATTTTTGTATGCAACGACATTCAATCTATTGGCGTGTACCATGCATTGCGCGAACGCGGTGTAAAAATTCCTGAGGAAATGAGCGTTATCGGATTTGACAACGACCCTCGCAGCGAAGATTTATGGCCGCAGCTGACCACTATTAATCAGCCGCTTATGGAAATGGGCAGGGTAGGAACAAACATGATGGCTACGATGCTGCAAGGAAAGAAACTCGACGCAAACCGTGTTGAACTCGCCACCACAATCGTTATTCGTGATTCTTGCGCCGCGCCGCGTCCGGGCGTTATTGAATCCTTGGGACGTTGACACACACCGGCGGCGTTTTTTGGCGAAAAACACCGCCAATAATGACATTATGGATTCGCGATTGAAACAAAAAAACTCAGATTCCGCGAAATTGCTTGCAGGAATCTGAGCTTTGTCTATTGTTTTAGTTACCGCGCGCCTTTAATTTTGGCGACAAACCAAGTTCCCAGCGCAAAAAGAATCACCGAGACGCTGAACAATATGGAATAGGAAATATTCGGTGTCAGCCCAGAATTTTGCAGGAAAAATAAAATCGCGCCGCCCAAAACCGCGCCGATTACCTGCGGAATAATGCCCATTGCCGTCCAAATTCCCATATCTTTGCCGTATTGGTCAACCGGCGGCAGCACATCTGTGGCCAGCGCCCAATCTACACTGGTATAGGCGCCATACCCTAATCCAAAAAAGCCTGCCGCCGCCAAGGCAGCGCCAAACGCCACCGAAACTGAGAGATTCGACGCTACAATAAACATAATACAGGTTACCGTCATCATTGCGCCGGAAAGATATACCATTATTTTCCGGCCGAATTTATCGGAAAGCGCGCCGCCAAGCATCGTTGTTATCAGTGAAGTTCCCAATACAATCGGGAAAAATTTAAACGATACATCGGATGACGCAGTAGAATCTTTCAGCACATCGGTAAAATAATACAAAAGAAAGGTATTGATAGACCAAATGCCCGTCATCACCATCAGCCGGGTTATCAACACCCATGTAAAATCGGGATATTTTTTCGTTTCCAGCTTAAATCTGCTCCAAAATTCTTTTGCCCGGAAAGGAATGACTGTTTGCGGCAGCGTTTCATGAACGCTGATGACGGTAAGAGAAACAAAGAACGCCTGCACTGCAGCCAATGTGACATAAAAGACAAATGTTTCGTGCGCAAATGTTTGCAAATATGCGCTGGTTACCTGCTGGTTATTGCCATAGCTTACGATTGCGCCGGCAACAACAAAACCGGCAATAGTTCCCAGCAAAGTCATCAACCCATACCAGCCCGAAGCCGCGCCGCGCTGCTGTTTCGGCACTTGGTCGGCTATAATAGCGCTCCACGGCGCATTGGATATATTATTGGAAAATTGCAGCAGCACAAATAACAGCGCCATTACCACAATGCTGGGATGAGTAAATGGCGTTTGAATAAATGTCTGCCCCACTAACGCAAAACATAATAATATAATAACATTCATAACCGCCCCGGCAATCATAAACGGCCGCCGGCGGCCCAGCCGTGTGCGCACATAGTCGCTGATGGAACCGGTCAGCGGATTCACCGCAAAAGCCACCAAGGTACCCCACACTACCACCAGCGGCAAATTCAGGTCTTTATGCGCGGCGCCAAAATATACCGCAACCTGCGCGGGAATAACAACATTTAAAAGCGCGATCCAGTGGAAATTATTGGCAAACCAAAATAAATTAATCTTAATTTGCCCCCATACACTAATGCGCTGTACAGCTGCTTCGCTGTTCAATTGAATAGATTGGTCAGCGCTGGCCATGCACGTTTCCTCTTCATGAATTATAAATACATCCGCGAGATTTGCATGAATATGGCGCGGCAAATCCGTTTCGGATTAAGTTTTATTATACATGATTTTTGCGGAATTGACGTTAAACAATTGCGTTATATGCTGCTCTTGCTCAAATATTATATAAAATTCAGGTTTGCGGCGCTGACACTGGACAATTCTGTCCCAACATGGGAACATATTTGGGAAAGAATGAAACATAAACGCTATATTGTATCGGGCAGCTGGGAATATTTTGCCACGTAACCCGCACAGTAACCGATTCCCCGGAAATCGCCTGACCGGATGAGGGAACAATTGTTAATGGGATGGGATTTGTCACCATAATACTCCAATATATGGGCTTATGCGCGTTTGCATACATAGTAAGGGATATTGTACAAAAATGAACTGATTTTTGCGGACAATTATCTGCCACACTCAATTTAGCAACTCCGGAGTTATTTATGCTGACATGCTCAGTTGCCGGCCCCAAAAAGGGGACGCTGCACCCAGTTACACTAAGCGCCAGTACCACCAACAGCGGAAAAAATTTAGCGCGCAGCCGCGCTATAGCAACTACATAGCGCAAATATAATCTATTGTGAGAATGAATGAACAACATAACCATATATCTTCAAGGTCTGCTAATAAAATATGAATAATAATTTATTTGGCCAACCCACCAAATCGAAACACCAATGCATCCAACAATAAAACCAAGCGGCTTCCACCACGCAATTTTAAAGATACGTGATACTCCCCACACCAAAATACTTACTATAAGAGATGGCGTCACCGCAAAATAGTTGATGAGAACAGCGTCACTCACGCTTTTGGGATGATAGATCGGATATACAAAAATTGCTAAAAAATCCGGTCCCAAATTTACGGCGCAAATTCCAATAAAGCAGCCTAAAACAATCAGACCACACTCAATAAGCGCCCATACGATAATTTTTTTGTTTGGAGGCGTATATATACGCCCTTGTTGATATTGATTCATACGATGGTCAATTCCTTTGCGCAAACGCATTCATTATTGGTGGTTACATTTTTAATGGAGGACTTCGGGGAGATATCGCTGCCGTTCTCCCCATTATTTGAACAGATTCAGCAAAATAGCAGCTAGTATGCTATGGCGCTTCACCAGGCGCAAAATTCCACTGCTCAGCGGTTATAAACCAGAT
>JAKAOI010000270.1 GCA_021812265.1 Chloroflexota bacterium
CCAACTGTGCTGGGGTCGAACTACCCCGTTACCCGGGATAAGGTGATAGAAATTCTGAATACATCGGGTCCGGTAACCGGGCTGTTTCATGAATATGAATTGAAGCTGGCAAAATTGGTAAACCGACTGGTTCCATCGGTTGAAATGCTGCGCATGTTTGGTTCGGGAACCGAGGCCGTTATGGGCGCAGTGCGCGCCGCCCGCGCGTTTACCGGCAAGAAAAAAGTTATTAAAGTTGGCGGAGCGTATCACGGCTGGAGCGATCAAATGGTGTATGGTTTGCATATACCCGGCACGGGACGCTATGAAGCCGCGGGGATTCCGGGTGTGGCCAGCAGGCATACCCAAGAATTTTTTCCGAATGATCTTGGCGCGCTGCGGCGGCTGTTATTAACAAACCAAGTGCGCGGCGGCACAGCGGCGGTAATTTTAGAGCCGGTTGGCCCGGAAAGCGGTACCCGCCCGATTTACCAAGACTTTAACCGGCAAGTCCAAACGTTATGTAATGAATTTGGCGCGTTGCTCATCTTCGATGAAGTTGTTACCGGTTTTCGCATTGGCTTAGGCGGCGCGCAGGGATATTTTAACATCAAGCCGGACCTGACTGTGTTTGGCAAATGCATTACCGGCGGCTATCCCATGGCGGGCGCGCTCGGCGGCCGCAAAGACGTGATGATGTGTCTTTCAGCCGGACTGGGATCCGGCCGGAAGCGCGCGTATGTCGGCGGCACACTTACCGCCAACCCGATGTCTTGTGTGGCGGGCTATGTTGCAATTTCTGAGATGGAGCGGCTGAACGCTCCGGTGTTAGCCGGCAAGGCAGGAGATCGTTTAACGAAGGGACTGCAAGAGATTATTGAGCGGCGCGGGCTGCCCTTCGTCGCTTATAACCAAGGCTCTATCGTGCATTTAGAAACATCCGCCGTTATGTTGCTGAATATGCGCAATCCGCTGAAATTATTGCGCGAAAATCATCCGCGCAAACACATGATGGAGGAGATGGGCGCCGCATATGCCGCCAGCGGCATTATAACGCTTGCCGGCAGCCGCATGTATACCAGCATGGCTGATACAGACGCTGTTATTGACGCTGCGCTGGAGCGTTTCGATCAGGTTTTGGCGTGCGTTTAAGCGAACGCATTGAAAGCTGCGCCAAATGGTTATCCGTATGCCACCCTGTATATCGGGTGGGTACATGATAGAGACCTGAGCGAAAGAGAAGCATACAGCAAGAGGGTATACGGGTGTGGGGTGTTCCCACATTCCCCTTTATTCCTTTTTCAGGTTCAGGTCTATAGTATTTTCATCGGTGAAAAGAGGGTATTATGGAGCAAAAACAATTTAAGTTGTATGGCTATCGCTGGGTGGTGTTAAGTGTTGTCATGTTCATCAATCTCACCATCCAAATTTTGTGGATCTCGTATGCGCCAATTACCACACAAGCGGCAAGTTACTATGGTGTATCTGAATTATATATTGGTTTTTTTGCCATGTCGTTTATGGCGGCGTTTATTCCCTTATCTATTCCGGTGTCTTGGATGTTAGATAGTATTGGCTTTAAACCGGCTGTAAGCATTGGCGTCATTTTAATGGGTGTGTTTGGTGTTTTGCGCGGTCTTGCCGGAGCAAACTATACCTTGGCGATGCTATGCACTGTCGGTTTGGCAATTGCGCAGCCGTTTTTATTAAATGCGTGGACAATTGTTGCGGCTAAATGGTTCGCTATTGAAGAACGCGCAACAGCGGTCGGGCTGATAACTGTCGCCAATCTTATTGGAACGGCAATCGGCATGGTTGTAACGCCAATTATGCTTTCGGCCGGTGTTACCATTGCGCAAACACAGCTTCTGTTTGGTGTTATTGCGGCGGTTTCATCGGCGCTGTTTTTGCTTTTGGCAAAAGAAAAGCCGGCCAGCCCGCCTTGTCCGCCGGGGCAAGATGCGCGCGCCTTAATGGTGGATGGATTGAAACACGCCTTAACGGTTGGTCCATTTTGGCTGTATTTAGCGGTAATTTTTGTTGGTTTAGGAATATTCAATGGGCTTACTACGTGGATTCAGGTCATCATCGGCCCCAGAGGTTTTTCATCAGAGGATGCGGGAATAGTGGGCGCGGTATTTTTAATCAGCGGTATTTTTGGCGCCGGCATTTTACCGATTTTTTCAGATCGCCAGCATAAGCGCCGCAGATATTTGCTGTTAGGTGTTATCGGCGCTATTCCGGGAATGATTGGGCTTACGTTTGCCGGCAATTATTGGCTGCTGCTGATTTCGGCGTTTGTTATGGGATTTTTCTTAGTAAGTGTCAGCCCCATTGGCATGCAATATTCGGCTGAAGTTACCTATCCCACACCGGAAGGCACATCGAATGGATTAATTCAATTGGCCGGCCAAGCTTCGGTGGTTTTTGTGTATATTATGCAGTGGCTCAGCGGCTTCTTCAATAATTCATTTACGCCGGCAATGCTTATGTCTACCGTACTGCTGATTGTATGCTTATTCCTTGTCAGTTTTATGAAAGATCCGTCGGAATATGCGTTGTCACATAAGCAGGAGCGTTCGATGTCTCAAGCGTAATCTATCTTGTGTGGTAGAATATAGCGATGCGGCAATTTTGCATACTGTGGCGCATATCATTCGGTGATACAAAAACGCCGCTCAACGAAGCAATGCTATTGTTCATACATTGATGAAGGGCGGCGCTGTTCTATGATCATAAAAGAATTTGCGTCCGGAACATGGGTCCCATATTCCGGCGCCAGCGCAATAATTTTAGCGGCTGTTTTGGCGGGTATTTCAGTTGTGTGTATGTTGCTTGCGCGCAAAATATCCGCGCCAATTACATGGAAACAGCCCGGTACATTGGCAAGTTTTCTGATAATAGCCGGTCTTGTTGCGTCAACACTTATTTTTTTGCGAGACGCTGTGTATGTTAGCGCGGAATTTGGCCGGCAATTGGGGCCGGCGGCGAAACATATTGTAATACCGCGCAATCCCATAACACCGGTAACCCTTACCGCTATGCTGCTTTCGTTTTTTATCATTGTATACATAACGCAGCAATTGGGATTTAAGGGCGCATATATCAGCGGCATAGTTGGCGCTATTGCGGCGCCGATGCTATTTGAATTCCCGTTTGATTGTATCGTGATGTGGCGGGCAATATTGCCGGAGCCGCCATTGTTGTACATGACGTATTATTTTTTGCCGTTGATCTGTATCGAATTGTTTTGCTTTGCAATGCTGACATTTTCCCCGATGTTTCGAATCACGAAACTGCCTGTTTTTATTGTTGCGCTATTATTTTTAGAGTTTGCTATATGGGCGCTGTTTGGTTTCTCTTATCCAATGAATCCAATATCCATCACGATGAATATCATAGCAAAATTAACCGCCTTTGCAGTGGCGATTACGCTGTTTATTCCAGAAAAAACCAGTGTTCAGGATCAGCAATGAAAGAGGCGGCGTCTTTACGGGCTATTCTGTCATTTGCGTATATACGCAATAGCCGATGGGGACATGATTTTTATCTTTTATCGGATAATGTCTTAAAATAGTTTCTCAAATTGTCTGGATACATATATACATATTATATAGAACTTGAACTTTCGCTTGGAGCAGAAGCGCGTCTTCTTGTGTCTGCAACAAAAGGAAGATATGGGGAACACCCAAGAACCCTGTACAAGGGGCAGCGATTCTTGTACAGCCGCGATTTTCCAGACTAAAGTGAAAGTCCTGATACAGTATTTTGGATGATTCGGAACAGATGTATGAGCCAGTTTGATAACACGAATGATTTTCAGCTGCGGGAAGAATCGATTGACGGCGGCAAAACACTTTCTTTAAAGATGCTGCGCACGGGGCTGCTCTCCGGTTTAGTGGCCGCTATCATAGCAGTTACCCTGAGCGCCGGATATGATCAATATCACGCGCAAATATATCAATATTTATTTCCCCCTAAAGTTGTTGTGTATACGGGACCCAGCATATATACTATTGGGTCTGATGGCGCAATTTACGCATTGCAGGCCACCACCGGCGCAATTCGCTGGAAAAGCAGCAATCAATTCATAGGATTATCTAACGGAGCCATTATAGGTGTTGCAGACCATACAGTGATTGCTTATGACAACAATGGCGCAATTATCGGGGTGAATGCGGCAACTGGGGCGGTTCGATGGGTGTATCA
>JAKAOI010000271.1 GCA_021812265.1 Chloroflexota bacterium
GGCTGTTTATGACAGTTGGAGATTGCTGCGCGCCGCCGAGATTGCCGCAGGAATGAGCTTAGAGGCGCTGATGGGCAGCCAGGCTCCGTTTGACGCGCGCATTCACCGTATACGGCCTCAGCCGGGACAAAAAGAAACGGCGGCGCGGGTGTTGCGCATGCTGGAAGGCAGTGAAATTATTCCCAGCCATAAGGATTGCGGCCGCGTGCAAGATCCCTATTCAATTCGGTGTATTCCGCAAGTTTTAGGAGCTGTGCGCGACACGTTAACGCATTGTGAGCAGGTTTTTTCTTATGAATTAAATGCGGTTACCGATAATCCGCTGATTTTTGCCGAAGATGAAATGACCTTAAGCGGCGGTAACTTTCATGGGCAGCCGTTAGCCGCCGCGTTAGATTTTGCAGCGATAGCGGTAGCCCATATGGCAGGTTTTTCCGAGCGGCGCATATATAATTTAATGGGGCCGCATACGTGGGATGTAAATGGCGCGCCACCGTTTTTAACTAAAAACCCTGGCCTGCATTCCGGCTATATGATTGCGCAATACGCCGCCGCCGCGCTGACAAATGAAATAAATTTATTGGCGCACCCTGCCAGTGTTGGGTCTTTGCCGACTTCCGCCGGTATGGAAGATTTTGTAAGTATGGGCGCAACTGCGGGGCATAAATTACTGCAATCGTTAGAATTGGCACGAAATGTGATAGCTATTGAGTTGATTTGCGCTGCTCAAGGGTTGGAGTTTCGTAAGCCGTTGAAGCCCGGGCGAGGCGTAGACGCCGCTTATCAGGCTGTTCGGTCGGTAGCGGCGGAATTACATGAGGATCGCCCGCCTGCGCCGGATATTGAACACGTTGCAAAAGCAATTGCGGATGGGCTGTTTGATAGCGCGCTTGCCGATTATAACTGATCCTTAGCCGTAAATTTATTCTGTAAGCTGGCATGGAGGGCCAAGTATGGGCGCTGCTTTTAGAAATAATGAACCGGTTCCGCTTTCTAAGCGCCGAAACGGAGCCGTTACTATCCGTGTTGTCGGTGTGGGTGGCGCCGGCAGCAATGCTGTTGGCCGCATGCTTGAAGACATGATTCCCGGTGTTGAGTTTATTGTGGCAAACACCGACGCGCAGGCGTTGCTTACCTCAGCGGCTCCGCTGAAGCTGCGGCTGGGTGAATCGCTTACCCGCGGCCTCGGCGCCGGTGGAGATCCCTCTGTTGGGTCCCGCGCGGCGCAGGAAAGTCTTGAGGAAGCTCGCGCTATGCTGCGCGGCTCCGATCTTGTATTCGTTACCGCCGGTATGGGTGGAGGCACTGGCACAGGCGCTGCCCCGGTTATTGCGAAATTAGCGCACGAAATTGGCGCTATAACTATTGCGGTTGTTACCACACCTTTCCGCTTTGAAGGCATTCGCCGCGCGCATATTGCCTCTCAAGGCGTGAATGAACTGCGGCAATTTGTGGATACGCTTATTGTTATTCCCAATGAACGGTTGATCTCTGTTGTAGATAACCACATGCCTTTTACTGAAGCGCTGAAAACTGGCGATGATATTTTGCGCCAAGGAGTGCGTGGTGTCAGCGACTTAATCACTTCCCCCGGATTGATTAATTTAGATTTTGCCGATGTCCGCTCCATTATTTCCGGCGCAGGCTCTGCCTTGATGGCTATTGGCGAAGCAAGCGGTGAACGCAGAGCAATGGCGGCGACACAGCGCGCTGTTGAAAGCGCTTTGCTGGAAAGTGATATTCGCGGCGCACGGCGTATTTTGTTGAATATCGCCGGCGGTAGCGATCTAACACTCTTTGAAGTCAACGAAATTGCTACTGCCGTTCAAAAACTTGCGCATCCCGACGCCACCATCATCTTTGGCGCCTCTCAGAATGATAATCTGAATCATCTTATCCGTGTTACCATTGTGGCCGCCGCCTTCGAGCAAGACGCGCTTTCGTCTTCGGGCAGCGTTACCCGTCTGCGTGAAGCATATCCGCAAAAACCCTCCTTCTTGCCGCCGCAGCAAAGGCAGCAAATCCATCCCCCTGATGTATTGCAAGACCAAACTGCGCGCCGGCGTTCCACACAACTAACGGAACCGTTATCCTCAGAAGAGCCAACCGTTGCCCTTCCTGCGCTAACTCCGGTTATTCCAGCGCAATCATTTGGCTTATCCGCGGCGGAAAAAGATATTTCGGCTTCTCACACCCAACTGCTTGATAACGGTTCCTCTGGAGCCGAACCGGATGAACAAGCAGATGATTCTTCACCTGAAATCCGCTCTATTGAAAATGAATGGCGCAGCCCCGACACCGCCAGTGATGGCGCTCCGCCGCCTGATTCTTTGGATATCCCGGCGTTTTTGCGCCGGAAGCCGCAATAGGCAAAATTTCTGTTTCCTCCCTAAAAAAGATTCTGGATTTATTTCCAGAATCTTTTTATTTTGCGGTCTTTCTATAGGATAAAATTTTATTTCCAAAAATATTATAAAATATTATATTATCCAGAGAATAAAGTGATTTACTTGCTTATGATATATAGAAACAGGGAATAAGATAATGACCTTTCGATATTTTCCTAATTTTCCCAAAGGAGCGGATCTTGAAGATGGTTTATGTACTGTGTGCGGAAACAAGTTTGTTATACCAATGCATATGTTATATCCACCAACCTCTCTTTGCAGCCAATGTCTGGCGCAAAGAAAAGGTAAAGTAAATATCGAGCCATGGATCGTAAGACAATTAGAAAATGCTATGCGAGTTAATCACCAAGATTGGTTAGAACAAGATATTCAAGCGTGTGTCGCAGAAAGAATTGATGAACTGGCGCATACACCTCCGATTCTTTGGCTGCAAAATAATGAGTGGCCGATATGTACAGATGATTTTGCCCAGTTTATCGGAGAAATAACCCAGGAAAAATTACTGGCTGAACATCAATGGAATGTATTACAGGCTAAAGAAGCGCTTCGAGAAATTTTGGTAACTTCAATGCCTTTATGGGAGCAAGATGATGTAACGCTTGAGTTAGAGTGGACATTATTAGGAAATTGGCTGGCAATTTTTGCATTTCAATGTCATGATTCTTGGATTTACATAGCACAAACAGCATAACTTTTGTTGTTTGCAGCGCACAGCGGATGCGCAGGCGCACGGCAGCCAAGCGCCCCCGGCAGCGGAGACGCACAAGGAGCTTCCGCCCTTTGTGCGTTTACTTTTGCTGTTTGTTGCCCATTCTTAAGAATCAGGCAAACAGTGAAATTAAATATTGGGATTATGATACGCGATGTTCCAATCTGAAGGATTGGTTGTAGACCAAGATATAACGTTTTTCGCAAACGCCGCATTTGGACTTTGATAGCAGGCGTTATACATGCAATATTGGCTGGTTGTAGTGTGCCATCCCAAGCTTGTCATCTCATTCGTCATAAACGTATTCAGGCTAGTCGCCGTCCCCGAGCTGCACAGCGTATACCCAATAACTCCCATTGCGTTGTTGCTATACATTCGCGACATTGGCGGAAGCTGGATACCGGCGTAAGGATCGGTAGAAGATGACGCCAGATTATGCAAATACAACGGATAAATGGGACTTTGGTGGTATATGGCGTTTTCGTAGCTCGCAAAATTAGGGTCTGTGCAAGTTGGAGCAGTTGGCGGGCCATAAAACGCAATTTTATAAGTGATTAATTGGTTTCCGTTATCTGTTATGTTGGAAACGTTTGCATATTCTTGGCCCGTGTTAAACGTAAAGTTTGACACATTGTAATTATACGCGAAACAATTTCCGCCGCTTGGGCAGCTTTCCGCCAGCCATGTGGTGGAATTCAGGAAAATATTCGCTGTTGGATCCCAACCGTAAAACGCAAACTCATTGAGAAACGGCATAGGCCCTTTGCCGGTTGTAACGTTAAGCGCTGTGGTCTCATTTGGTGAACAAAAATTTGCAATAAATGACGCATATTGTCCAACTCCCGCCGAATTTCCGGAAACCTGTGTGTATACTGTGTTAGTTGGAAACGTTGGCAGCTGCATACCATGAATGCTGGAAACTGATCCCGCGCCGGAAAATCCGGGCAATTGAGCGCAGGTTGTCGCGGGCGCTGTTGTGGCTGTGGGCGCAGGAGCTTGGGTTGCTGTAGGCGCGGGAGTATTTGTTGCTGATACTGCCGTTGCAGTGCCTGTTCCATTGGAGATC
>JAKAOI010000003.1 GCA_021812265.1 Chloroflexota bacterium
ATCTCCTAAATGAATAGGCGGATATATCCGTAACGTTTCTTTTATGACGCTATCTACATATGTAAGTTGTGGTATATGCGCAGATGTCGGAGTTTCCTTGCCAATGATGGTATCAACTTCTTGCTGTGCCCGATGCTGTATATCCGGATGAATGGCAAGCTGATATAAGATCCAGGCTAAAAGCGCGGTGCTTGTATCATGTCCGGCAATAAGGAGTGTTAAAATCTGATCTCTAATTAAATGATCATCTTTGCTGTAGGCTAATAACGTTTGCATAAGATTATCCGCGGGGCGCGTTGCGGCGCGTTGCGCGGCAATTATTTGATAAAGATATGTGTCTATCTTTCGGATATCGCGAATTGCTTTAGATCGGGGAATATGTTTAGAAATCAGCCATGGTCCGGGAGAGATAAATTTAAGAAGATGTAAAATAACCGGCCAAAGCTCTTCTATATGCGGATAAAAATCTTCGCCAAACAGTGATTGCATAACAATCAGCAAAGTAATTTTTCGCATTTCCACAGACATATCTATAACAGTGTTGTCATGCCATTTGCATAGAACCTTGCTTGTGCAAGCCGCCATATCGGTAATATAACTTTCTACCTTATTGTGGCTCAGCATCGGTGTTAATTGCTGGCGGAGCTTGTCATGGGAGACTCCATCCTCCACAAGGATTCCGTGGTGGAGCAGATCGGTGACAGGATCGCCTTCTGCGCGCCAAAGAAATTGTTCTCTTGCTTCAGTAAGCAGGAAGCGATTTGCGGTGGGTCCGACTAGCATAATTGCGGAAAATCCCGGCAATGGCAAGCGAAAAACGTTGCCCATAGAACTGTGAAAACTCCTTAAAGCTGCCAGAATGCTTTTTTTACGCAATAACACTTGAGAAGATTTCCATAATATGGAATACGTAGGCAGTGGAATATGTTTTGTCATAAAAATTCCAAATCATCTTTTGATATAATATATATTATATTAGGACTTTCGCTTGAAAGATAAGCGCATGGTTTTCGTATCTGAAACAAAAGGAGATCTGGGGACACACCAGAACCCCGTACAAGTGGCGCCGCCCCTTGTACATCCCCGATTTTCCCTGCTGCAGCGAAAGTCCTAATTATATAAATCTTATGATTTTCCGGCAAATATTTGTGCGGTTGCAAATATTTGATAGGGAATTGTCGTCAATACATGGATAGCTCAATAATGGTTGTCTCGTTTTATGATAGGTAATTTTTGCCGCAAATTACAAATATTTTATAAAAATAACGAAATTAGGCCTGAAATATGCTTTTGAAATCGCGGATATGACGTTATTGCATGTGTCTGTTATTTGGTTGAGCTGCGTCTTGCAATAAGAAATTTTTCTTATGCCTGAATATATTTTGCAATATTTTTGTCATAACTTAACAGAGCGGCAAAATCGAATATCGATCATTTAAATTTGGCTTGTCTGTTGGCTTTATTGCGGTCCCTGCTGTCGAATACATAAAAAAGCAGGGCATGGCTGCTGAAAAAACAAGGCAATCTTTCTGTTATTTGCCGCAAAAGTATTTGCGCAGGTATGGCGTTGCGTGGTATAGTGATCTCGCTTCACTTCCACTGTCGAAAACCCTTGCATGGATCGATTATATTGAATAACATTAGGGATTAAATATTTTTTTCCTGAGAGGTTTTTTTCGGATTGCAGAATCTGTTATTATGCAATCAGGATTCTGGTAAGCATAATTTTAGAAATTCTTGCGCAAACATAACGTAGATTTCCAACTATTCGGAGCAATTGAATTTATGGCGAAAAATTTAGTCATCGTAGAATCACCCGCCAAAGCAAAAACGATTGAACAATTTCTTGGTCCTGATTTTGAAGTTCGCGCTTCTATGGGGCATATTATAGATTTACCCGCAAAGGGACTTGGCGTAGATGTAAAACATAACTTCGCTCCCAAATATTCAATTTTGGAAAATAAAAAAAGCTTAGTTAATGAACTGAAAACAGCAAGCAAACGCGCCAAAACGATTTATCTTGCCCCGGACCCTGACAGGGAAGGGGAATTTATTGCGTGGGCGCTGAAAGAAACATTGCAGCTTCATGAACCCAAGCGCGCGGTATTTAATGAAATTACCAAACGCGCGGTGCAAGAAGGTATTGAACATACGCGCGCTATTGATGAAAATCTTTTTAACGCACAGCAAGCGCGCCGAGTGCTCGATCGGTTAGTGGGTTATAAAATCAGCCCATTGCTGTGGCGCCGCGTACAGGCAAATACCAGCGCCGGGCGTGTGCAATCTGTTGCGTTGCGGGTAATTTGCGACCGCGAAGCTGAAATTCGCGCATTTTCTCCCGAAGAATATTGGAATATTACAGCGCATTTGCAAAAAGATAATCAACGATTCGACGCGCAATTGATAGCCACATTATCCGATTCGGATAAATCGGCTGACGCGGATGATGTGGATGTTACCGCGCGCGCCACCGAACAGCAAGAGCACGACCGCGCCAAAAAACTGCACATCACGTCGGAAGACGCCGCGCAAACCGTTTTGCGCAACCTGCAAAACGCAGTATTTCAGGCTGTAAAAGTTGTTCCGCGCGATGTGCGGCGCCAGCCGCCGCTGCCCTATACCACCAGCGCTCTGCAGCAAGACGCCTCGGTGCGGTTGCGCTTTAAACCTAAAAGAACGATGAGTTTAGCGCAACAGTTATATGAAGGTTTAGATCTTGGAGCGCGCGGCCATCAGGGTCTTATTACCTATATGCGCACCGATTCAACCCGTGTTTCCGCCGAAGCGCAGTCTGCGGTAAAAACGTATATTCAAGATACGTGGGGCAAATCATACGTTGGAGCCGCGCGCGCCGCAAAAGCAAAAGCCGGTGTGCAAGACGCGCACGAAGCCATTCGCCCAACAGATCCCACATTAACGCCTGATGCGGTTAAACCATTTTTGTCGGCAGACCAATTAAAGCTGTATCAGCTTGTTTGGCGCAGATTTGTTGCGTCGTTTATGGCTCCGGCGGTATTTGACACTATGCGCATTGATATTACTGCGGGCGAATATGTTTTTCGCGCTACCGGCTCTACCTTGAAATTTGAAGGGTTTTATGCCGTTTGGCCGCATGATGACACCAATGATCTACTCCCGTCAATACAAGTCGGTAATACGCTGGACCTGATATCAATTGAACCGAAACAAAAATTTACTCAGCCGCCGCCACGTTTCAGCGAAGCCAGTTTAATTAAAGAACTGGAAGAAAAAGGTATTGGCCGGCCGAGCACATATGTGCCTATTCTTTCTACAATTCAAGATCGCGGATATGTAGAGCAGCAAGAACGCCGCTTTGCGCCGACTTGGCTGGGTGAAACGGTTAATGAATTGATGCTGAAACATTTTGGTGATATTGTCGATGTCAATTTTACAGCCGGTATGGAACGTAAACTTGACGATGTAGAAGAAGGACATATTGCTTGGACCAATTTTTTAACGGATTTTTACGCGAAATTGAAAGAAACATTGGCTGTCGCAGAAAAAGAAATGGACCGCGTGCAAAAACCGGTAGAAGAAACCGGCGAATTATGCCCGGAATGCGGCAAACCATTGCTCATTCGTCTGGGCCGTTTTGGTAAGTTTATTTCTTGCTCTGGATTCCCTGATTGCGCCTATCGCCGCTCATTTGTGTTAAAAACCGGCGCTCTGTGCCCGCAGTGCAGCAGCGATCTGATCGAGCGTAAATCACGCGGCCGCGGTAAATTATTTTATGGGTGCTCTAATTATCCGGAATGTTCGTTCGCTACATGGAATAAACCGCTGCCGGTTCCTTGTCCGGAATGCGGCGGGTTGCTGACTATGGCGAACGCCGCGCGTGAAGCAGGCTGCATTAAATGTGGCGCCGTTGTTGCCGATGCGCAAACAGATCATCCGCAGGTGATCGATCACCGCGAAATAAAGCCCGCCGGGGAGCCAAAGGCGACAAAACGCAAGGCGTATTCTTCCGTAAAAAAATTAGCGGAGAAAAAAAACGCTGCAACAAAAACCGGCGCGGTAAAAGCGCGCAGATCTAAAACCGCTTTAGGCAGCAAGGAAAAACCACAAGGCGCGGTAAAAAGAACCCGTAAAAAATCTGAACCTGCTATGGAAGCTGAGGACGCACAACATGCCTCGTAAAGAACGAATCAGATCGACAACAATTATTGCTATCGTGCGCGATGGCGTTTGCGCTGTTGCCGGTGATGGGCAAGTAACTGCCGGCGATATGGTGATGAAGCAGACAGCAAAAAAAATCCGCTCCATGCATAACGGCAAGGTTATTACCGGTTTCGCAGGCTCTACCGCCGATGCGCTGACTTTATTCGATCAGTTTGAAAAACAAATTGAGCAATATTCCGGCAATTTACGACGCGCCGCTGTTGAAATGAGCAAATTATGGCGCACTGATAAGTTTTTGCGCAGATTAGACGCCATGTTGATTGCCGCCGACACAGAATCGGTTTTTGTGCTTTCGGGTGATGGTGATGTTATTGAACCGGATGACGGTATCGCCGCAATTGGGTCTGGCGGCGGCTATGCGTTGGCGGCGGCGCGCGCTTTGTTGAGCAGCGCCAATTTAACAACACCGGAAATTACCCGAAAAGCCATAGAAATTGCCGCCGATATATGTATCTATACAAACCATGAAATAACATTGGTGTCAATCGATAAGAGTCAATCTTCCGTACAGTAAATCTTTTCGCCGTAAAACAGGAAAAAATTTGCTATTTTGTGGCAAAATAAGAGAGATAATGTATTGATTGATCCTTTTGGGATTTTTATCTGAATAAAATATCGACGTATGTGAAATGGGGAGTGCATACCCCCTAAGCGCAACGCAAGGGCAACCTTTGCTCTGTCTCTACAAACCGATGTATATCTTGCATTTAAAATCCCAAATATTTTAAAATAACATTTCATTCCATTTTTGTGTATATATAAAAGTATATCGTCGAAAGGGAGGAAGCCGCTATATCGGCCGCGTTGTTGCACATACACCGGCCCTTGCGGCGGAACACTATGAAAGACTTAATTCCTCAAGCGATCGTTCATGAACTAGATCGCTATATCATCGGGCAGCAAGCCGCTAAAAAGGCTGTTGCCATTGCTTTGCGCAACCGCTTTCGACGTATGCTTCTGCCGGATGATATTCGCGCAGAGGTGACTCCTAAAAATATTATGATGATCGGCCCAACCGGTGTGGGAAAAACGGAGATCGCGCGGCGCATTGCCAAGTTAGCTAACGCTCCATTTGTCAAGGTTGAAGTTACTAAATTTACTCAGGTGGGGTATGTTGGCCGCGATGTAGATTCAATTATTCGCGATTTATTGGATGTTTCGGTAAATATGCTGCACGATGAAAAAGAATCTGAAGTGAAGAGCGAGGCCGAAGTGCATGCGCAGAAACGTATTTTAGAATATCTATTGGCGCCAAAAATGTCGAAAGATGTTGAAGCGTTTCTCGACGGTAAAAAAGATCCACAGTTAATCGAAGATACAGTTGCTTCGCGCGGTAAAAAGACTGTAAAAGTTGCCGTGCGCGCCTCACGTATGGCAAAAACTGATGCGCCTGCTGTGCAGCCGGAACCGGCGCAGAAAGAAAGCGCAAAAGAGCGCGCGGCGCGGCGCAAAAGAATAAAAGAAGCGTTTGCCGCAAATTTGCTGGAAGATAAAATTATTGAAATTGAGCTGGATCAGGAAGATACGTTGGGCGCGATGTTTGAATATATGGCAAACTTCACGTCCGGAGATAGCGGCGATTTTGTCGGCGACTTTGTTCCCGCTGCTTTTCCTGTTAATCGGCAGCGCACTCGCAAAATTTCGGTGCGTGACGCCCGCTCGGTGCTTATGCGCGAAGAGGCTCAAAAATTAATCGATTCTGATCAGGTGATTGATGAGTCTATTAAACGTGTGGAACAAAATGGTATCGTTTTTTTAGATGAAATCGATAAAATTGTCGGCTCTACCGTAGATACTGGCCCCGATGTGGCAGGTGAAGGCGTTCAGCGCGATCTTCTCCCCATAGTTGAAGGCACAACAGTAATGACACGTTTTGGCCCAGTGAAAACCGATCATATTTTGTGGATTGCCGCCGGAGCGTTTCATAAACATAAACCGGCAGATCTTATTCCTGAATTACAGGGCCGCTTTCCGTTGCGGGTAGAATTGAAAAGCTTAACGGAAGAAGATTTCCGCGAGATTTTAATAAAGCCGGAAAATTCGTTAACCCGCCAATATACGGCTTTGATGAAAACCGAAAATGTTACCATCGAATTTACTCAGGATGGCTTAGAGGAAATGGCGCGCTATGCGTTTTTGATGAATTCGCGCAGCGAAGATATCGGCGCCCGGCGCTTGCATACGATTGTTGAAAAAACATTAGAGGAAATTTCTTTTTCCGCGAGTGAATTAGAACATACAACAATCACCATCGATCACGAGTTTGTGCAAAAACGGCTGGGTCCCGTAATTACCGACGAAGACTTAAGCAAATACATACTTTGATCAATATTGCATATAAAAGGATACCGGAAACAGTGACTGTTACTCGCCGTGAACGCCTGCGTAACGCAGTTTTGCAGGATATTAAGACGATTGCCTTGCGCCAAATGGTGGAACAAGGCACAGCCGCTGTTTCTTTGCGGGCAATTGCCCGTGAAATTGCCATGAGTCCGGCGGCGCTGTATCGCTATTACGCCAGCCGCGATGACCTGATAACGGCTTTGATTTTAGATTCTTATACCAACCTCGGCCAAGCTCTTCAGACATCTTATAATCTTTTGCTTGGTGAGCCGCCGCCGGCGCAAATTTTAGGAATGACACGCGCCTATAGAAATTGGGCGTTGGAACACCCAATTGAATATCAACTGATTTTTGGCAATCCCATCCCCGGATATAGCGCGCCGATGGAGGTTACACAGCCAGCAGCGCAACGGGCGTTTATTCCGTTAGCGCAGTTGCTGTTAACTTTATGGCAGGAAAAATCTATTCATGTTCCGGAAATGTATGAGCATATTCCAGAAACGATTCAGCCGCATTTAGAAACTTGGGGCAGTTTTTTTCTCATATCATCTTTTACCGGGGACGCTTGTCGGTTCTATCCGCTGCTGTATTTGGGTGTTATACTTTGGACTCGCCTGCATGGTTTGGTTACGCTGGAATTATTTCACCAGCTTACCCCTATGGTTGGCGACCCTGCCGCAATGTTTGAACACGAATGCCGCCAAATGATATATCAGCTTGGTATTAAATGAGCGACCTATCTGTATTCGGCGCTGCCGGATTTGTGATTGAAAAGAGCCAGCTAATTTCTTTTGCAGAGTTTGGAGCCTCTCCAAAAGATCTTTGACTATAAAGTGTTGCATGGTGTTATCCGGTTGTTTGATGTATTGTTATGTTGCATCCGGAGCATAACAATTTAAGATAAATTACCATAATTTGATTTTAATCATACTGTGATATATAGTTATAATAACGTAATTATTCATAGAAATCGTTTGTTTCGCTGTTTAAATTACCATGATAAAAAATCATAATCTCAAAAAAACAGCAAAACCGGCGGTTTTTGTATTTTTGTGTTTTATATAAAAGTCCCGAATTATATTTTTAACAGGCCGCATTATTCATACTATATTGTTTGTTCTGTCTAAGATATTGCTATGATGTATATAGACCACAAAATGTATGATGTGCAATATGTTTCTAATTTTTAAACAGGGGTTTCCGCCATGAATATATTCAATGACGTAAAATCACTTTGGCGTATTCTCCTTTCAATAGCTGTTATATTGATGGGATTATTTTTAGCTAATATTCTTTGGCAGCTATTGCTCCATTTTAGTTATGTGCTGCTGCTGGTTTTGTCAGCATGGATTATTTCATATATTTTGGGGCCAATTGCCGGGTGGCTGCAGAAACTAAAGATTCCGAAGAACATTTCTGTTGCTATTGTATATCTTCTGGCGGCTGTTTTTCTGGCGGGTATGGTTTTATTAATTGCTCCGATCATCAGTGATGAGGTAAAACAATTGGCTTTGCGTGTCGCCAATTTTGCCAGTCAAAATAATCTGCAAACTTTTAATAACAATATCATGAGCCAATTACAAAAATTCGGTATTTCCCACGCCGACGCGGAAAAAACCGTTTCGCAGGTTACACAAAATATACAAAATTACCTGCAAAATATTGTTAATTCGTTAGCGTTTAACATCACTTCTTTTGTTTCCTCCATTATGTCGGTTTTATTGAATATCCTTATTACACTCATCCTTTCTTTTTATATCATGATTAACGGCCAGGATCTGTTTCATTCGGTTCTTTCATATGTTCCACAAAATTGGCATGAAACCGTTAATTTATTAGAAAATCATTTTGAGCGGATATTTGGCGGGTTTGTGCGCGCGCAGCTTATTATTGGGCTGATGTATGCGTTTGCTACTTGGCTGGCGCTGGCAATGTTGGGATCTCCCAGCGGCCTGCTGTTTAGTGTTCTTGCGGGTGTATTGATGGTGATACCGTTTATTGGCCCGTTTATAGCTGTTGTGCCGCCAATAATCATTGTTTTTATAGATGCGCCTTCGTCGGTGTTGATTATTCGCTTGGTGATACTGATTGTATTTTTAGTTATAGCGCAACAGGTTATTTTGCAGATATTTGCGCCGCGTATTATGGGACAAAGTATTGGACTGCATCCCTTCTGGGTGTTTATAGCGCTGCTTGTTGGCGCTCGTGAAGCGGGAATATGGGGCGCATTTTTTGCAGCGCCGGTTGCAGCCTTGGTGGTTTATTTTATTAAAGATTTTTATGCAGTGTATAAACAGCATAACACATCGGCGGGAAATGCTTTGCAGTCTCCCGCAAAGAGCTTCCCGGAGCCGGAGGTTTCTATACAACAAGACGCTTCGGCAAACAACCACACGGATACTGAAAATCCGCAAACGTTGCTGAATTCTTAGTTGAAAACAGCTTGCTTGCAGATATAAGATTTTTCGGCGGCGTCTTGTTGCCGCCGATGAGAATATTGCGCAGCGTTTGGCTTGCTGCGCCGTATGTGTTAATATCGATACTCGCGTGAAACGATATTTAGTAAAGGCTGCCCTTCGCGATAGCGTTGGATATTTTTCAGAATCAAATCTATATGATTTTGCAGAATTTTTGGTGACATCCACGATATATGCGGGGTAATCAGCGCATTTGGCAGCCGCCATAGCGCGCTTGATTCCGGAAGCGGCTCGGTTTCGGCAACATCCAGCGCTGCGCCGCCGATGCTGGTTGCTTCCAGCGCTTCAATTAATGCGTTTTCATCAACCAGCGCGCCGCGCGCAATATTAATAAGCCATGCGCTCGATTTCATATGGGACAGCGTTTGTTTATTTATAATCTTATATGTTTCCGGAGTCAGCGGAGCGCTGATGACAACATAATCCGCTTCTGCCAGCGCATTCTGCCAGTTTTCTTGCATTGACCATATCTGATCTACTCCGGCAATTGTGTTTTGCGAAGCCGGAGTACGCCGCACACCTTGCACATGCATGCCGGCTGCCGCAGCCAGTTTTGCCAGATCTGACCCGATACTGCCTAAACCGATAATAAACAAGTTTGCGCCGCAGACATCTTTGGAAATTTTTTCGGTGCGCTGCTCCCATGTGTGACGGTCTTGCATTCGCACAAATAAGGGCAGTTGTTTGGCGATGGAGTATATCTGCGCCATGCAATATTCTGCAATCGGCAGAGACATGGTTCCCGAGCTGTTTGTTATTATTGCGTTTTCTGGCACGTATTTGATGATTAAGTCCCAAAAACTATCTACGCCGGCGCTGGCTGTATGAAACCACTTCACAGAATGTGTTTGGCTTAACGCGCGTTCCAGCGCCGCATTGGGAATATGCGCGCGAATAAAAACATCTGCCTCCGCAAGGTTATGCTGCGAATTTCCATCATTATCATAGGAAAGCAGTTCTATATCACTGCCTGCGGCATGGATAACATCATTAAAGTTGTGGCCTAAACCTGCCGAACTGTTCACTGCAATTTTCATAAAAATCTCCCTTTTTGTCATACCTGATAACTTGACATAGACAATGATAACGTGTATGATATTAATATCATACCTCAAATTTTACTTTTGAAAGGAGACACGTCGATGGCTGTATGTATTTGGTCCGCGCCGGTCCGTGCGCTCCCGGAAAGTTACATGTAGTTTTTAACACGAGCTTTTAACCACACTGCTTGTGTTTTCATCAGCATAGTTACTTCTTCATTTTCTTCAGCGCCACTGGTTTGCGGCCTTCAGATTTATAAATATGGTATATTCACATGTTGTGAAATCCGTTGAGTTTTTTATGCTTAAAGATTTCTGCGTGAATAGCAAAATCATGAAGGATATAGGCTTTGATATAGTTGAATCCTCTGATTTTTGATTTCCAAAGCAGCCATAGAACCTTTACCCGCGCAAACGGTGTCTTACACATACGCCATAGCAAAAAACAGCTGTCGCGCACTCCATATATCGCGCGTCGCTATTTGTCATGGCTGCGCAGTGAGATATATTTGCGCAATGTAAACAGCGCATTCATTCTAAAAAAATAGAGCAGCGCATTAAAGCGCGTTAAGGAAAAAGACACAAACCATGACAAAACATGATCATAGACAATTTGCGGACGATGATACTGATTTCGACAATTATTTGCCGGCGCGGCGCAAAATAGCAGCAAAAAAACAACGCAAAAACACCGAACAAGATGTGTATGAAGATTTTATTGCTATGTCATACCATCCAGCGGTTTATGAGAAGCAATGGCTGGAACAATCACTTTTGGAATTTTACCAGCAGCGATATATAAGCGATGTAACCGCATTGGTAAAAGGCGGAAAAGAAGCGAATGTATACCGTTGCGCGCCAAACCCTGAAGTGTTTATCGGCTGGGTTGCCGCAAAAGTATATCGCCCGAAGATGTTCCGGACGCTGCGCAACGACGCGATATATCGCAAAGGCCGCGCGGTGTTAAATATAGACGCGCAAAGCATTAAAGAAAATGAAGAGCGCATGGCGCGGGCGTTGCAGAAAAGAACAGATTTTGGCAGGCAAATTGAGCAGACATCGTGGCTGATGTATGAGTATACTACGCTGCAAATGCTTCACACAATCGGCGCTGCTGTTCCGCGCCCCATTGCGGTTGGTGTTAACGCTATTCTTATGGAGTACATTGGAGATGAACACCGCGGCGCGCCGAGTTTACATGAAACCGACATCCCCGAAGCAGAGGCTCCGGAATTATTTGCCGAAATTATACGGAATATTGAGCTGTTGCTGCAAAATAATTTTGTTCATGGCGATCTTTCCGCTTATAATATTCTCTACCAACCGGCGGATACTAGCTGCGGACGCGAAAAAGGCGCAATAACCATCATAGATTTTCCGCAGGTAGTAAATATTGTCGGTAACCCAAACGCAAAAAAACTTTTTCAGCGAGATGTGCTTCGTGTTTGTGAATATTTTTCTGCTTATGGCTTAGGCTCCGCCCCGGAATTGCTTGCGGAAGAATTATGGCAAAAATACTATTTTACCGAAGAAATTCCGCTGGTAGAGGAGTTTTCTGGTCTCGATATCGAAGAACTTGAATTAACCGATGAGCAATAACAGCGAATCTGGTTTTTGTCCTGCGCTGCAAAATAAACGGCGCAGGGCATCTTATTTTATGACGTTTTGCTGTCGCGCGCTGGGAAAATAGAGACAGTGATTTGAGGATATGCCGCCTGTTTTGTTATGATGACAAAGAGTCATACTATGAAACGGCGCAGAGCCAAAAATTTATATCCGGTTTCTAGATGAGAGGACCTGAATGATGCAGGAAAATATACCTTTGCGTATAAGTTGTTCTACCGGCACGCTTTATCATCTGCCATTAAAGCTGGCGTTTTCAATTATAAAACAAGCTGGGTTTGATGGCGTGGAAATAGACGCCTCTCCCGAATTGCTTATTCGCGGCGCCGCATACGCCAAAAAACTTGCGCGCGATTTCAGCTTGCCAATTTATACCTTTCATCCGCCGCTCTATCCATTTCCCGGCTGGCCAAGGGAGCAAACCGAAAGAATCCTTGCAGTGGCGCGTATGGCGCGAGATTTAGATTGTGAATCATTTGTTATTCATGCGCCGAAATCATATTCATTGGCAACGCCGCGCGCCAAAAAATATCTGAATGGGGTAAAACTGGGCGCAGCGTTTGCCGAACACTATCAATTGAAATTTGGATTAGAAACGACCCAAAAACCGGTGAAAAAACCGCCGCGGTTGTTTGATTCTCTGGATTATTTTATTGATTTTACCGATAAAAATAATTTATGTGTGGTATATGACACCGGCCATTCCGGCGCAAGCGGCGAAGATTTTATTCAATCAATCCAATATATCGGGGGAAGATTGTGCAACGTGCATTTCAACGATGTTTTCATTGAATCGCCGCTGCGTGACGCCAAAACACATTTGGCGCCGGGAAAAGGGAATTGCGGCGATTTATCTGCGTTTTTGCGTGAACTGGCCCGCCAACATTACGCCGGGCCTGTAACCTATGAACTATCTCCTTTTGAGGTGGGGCTTGGTATTCCGCAAATAGCCATACAAAAACTGCGCGCGGCGCGAGCGTTTGTAAACAGCGCCTTTGTTTCAGACAGCAAATAATGTGTAATTGGCGCCGAATGTGCGGTTATTCCGGTGTATCCATGGATGGAGAGCAGGCGCGTTTAGCTTTAAATGCATTGATTGCGTTTATATGGTCATTGGTAATACTATACGCGCCATTTTCTTTTTATTCAACGAGTATATTTTATACCCTCGGAGCCATTGTGTGATAAATGAACAGCAACTATCTTTTCTGCCGGCAGAGCCTTCCGAAAATATAACCACAAACCCGTCTGGAAAAGAGCCGGCTAAGAAAAATTACTATCCGGCGCCTGCCGTGTATGCTGTTCCGGATAATCTTCCTGTTATGAACTTAAATGAAGACCCCGACAGACCATTCTGGGTGGCTTGGAACAAGGTGAGCGGTATTGGCGGCGCGCGTTTTGAAAAATTGCTGCAATGTTTTGGCTCTGCGGAATCCGCATGGGGCGCTCCGGCAAAAGAACTGCGCGAAGCCGGCTTAGATGAAAAACTTGCGGCAGATGTTGTTGTTCAGCGGCAAAAAATCTTTCCTGAAGCCGAAATGCAAAAACTTGTCAAAGCCCGCGCCGCAGCAATTACACTGCGTGATAAAGCGTATCCATATTTGCTGCGCAACATACCGAATCCACCGTTTGTGCTGTATGCGCGCGGCGAATTAACTGCCGCGGATGATCTTGCTATTGCTATAGTCGGCACCCGTAAAATTACCAGTTATGGACGTATGGTTACTACACAAATTTCTAAAGATTTGGCTGAAAGAGGCGTAACCATCGTAAGCGGACTAGCGCGCGGCGTAGATATGGCGGCGCACACGGCGGCTTTGGAAGCCGGCGGCCGCACCATTGCTGTGCTAGGTTGCGGTGTGGATATTGTTTATCCGCCGGAACATGCGCGGCTGGCGGCAAAAATTGTTGAGCGCGGAGCTATTGTCAGTGAATTTTCTTTGGGAGCGCCTCCCGAAGCCGGAAATTTTCCGGCGCGAAATCGTATCATCAGCGGATTATGCAGCGCTTCCATTATTACCGAAGCGCCGGAACGCAGCGGCGCTTTAATTACTGCCGATTTTGCTCGCGAACATGGCCGCGAGGTTATGGCTGTGCCCGGCTCTATTTTCAACGAACGCAGCCGCGGCTGTTTAGCGCAAATTCAACACGGCGCGCATTGTGTTACTTCAGCGCAAGATGTGATTCAGCACTTGAATGATTTTTTGCTGCCGGAACAAATCGTCATGCGCGAGATTGCTCCGGTAGATGAATTTGAGGCCAGCATACTGCAAATTATCGCTAATCAGGCGCTGCATATTGATGAAATCTGCCGGCTGTCCAATTCCCCGATTTCGGCAATTTCCGGTTCGCTGATGATGTTGGAAATTAAAGGGATGGCGCGCAATTTAGGCGGTATGGTTTATACAAAAGTTTGATATAATATCCATGAAATAATCTGATACTGTCAGGCCGTTTGCTTTATTAGTTATATATGTGAGGACCCAGTTTCGGCAAAGCGCCGGAATATGGATCTTTCCTGTATATTGCGCGTGGGCGCAGCTGTTTCTTCGCTATCTCGCTTGTTTTCAATGTGCGCGAGCAAACCCTGACCATAGAAAATTTTTCTTATATTTATAATGCAGAAACAAGGTGATTTTGTGAACTCCGATCTTATAGACGGCACTTCATTGCCGAATGGTGAGGTCAGCGCGCGACGCGCTTTAACAACTTTTTTGGCAAAGGCAGATACCTCTCATCATCGGTTTGATTGGCGGACGTTGGTTGAACGCATGCGCCCCGGTGAGAATGATCCTTGGCAGCAAGAGCAAAAAATAAGGGTAGAGCGCGCAATAAAAGAGCTATATGATTGGACCGGTCGTATGGGTATACCGTACCGTCACCAAGAAGCCAGCGCGTTGTTTGGTGTTTGTTCTTCGCCCAATGAGGCTCCTTGGTCGGATATTATGCTGCTGGTAAAGTATATTTATTGGGTATATGCGTTTGATTCTTTTACCGATGATCCGCAATATACCAACCTAACAGAAACAACATCACAACAGGCGCAAGATCGTATGAGTCGATATTTGGCGCATATGTTTCATCGTGTTTTGCAGATTGTCGAGCCGTATCATCTGCGGAAACTCAATTTCTCTATCTCTGAAGATGGATTGCGCTCCGAAGAAATTCCCCCGGAGTGCGCTGCATTACGCCACGGATTAGACGATATTTTTGATGAATTGCCGGAACATTGGCGCAATGCGCCTGTTTTGCCTAAAAATAATCAGTATCGCAACTGGCTGTTTGCGTTTGAGTTTGCCCGCTGCGCCGGCGCCATACGCCATGAGTTTGCTTGGGATTGTGTGATGCATGAAGGGAAAAAGCTGCGCAGCCTTCCCAAATTTCCAAAATATATTCGCAGCGCAAAATTTTCTGTGGGGGTGCCCCTAACCGCTGCGTTAATCTGTACATTGGAACAAGATCCGCAGCGAGTATGGAAACGCGGGTTTCCCTGTTCCGCTAATGGCGGCAGAGTTGTTCGACTGGCAAATGACTTGAATTTATTTGAAAAAGATCAGCGATCCAATCATTTTAATTCGATTTTTATCGCCGGCAAAGCCAGCGGCGCAAATAGAAAAGGCTCGGCAGAAATGACGCAAGAAGAGACGCTGCAGGCGCGACTGGTAACACGTAAACGTCTTGACGACGCTATCAATGATTTTGGTGACACGATGTATTTGCTGGATGACGGCCCAATGTCTTTTGTATTGCGGTATTCCGTTGCTTTTGCGCTCGCGGTATATGGTGACGGAAGAGATTATACGGCAAAATAAGCGCGTAACCCGTTGGCCATCTATTATGTATTGGGTGAAGTTGTAGTTAACTGATGTTATCCAGCCAGCCGCGCCAAAAACCGGCGCCCCAGCTAATATGCATCACTGGGAACGCCAGCGCTGCGGGGAAGATAAGCAGCGGTTGGTCGCGCGGGATAGCGCGAAAGGCAAAGAATAGCGCCAGAAATATATACAGCGCTGTAACACCGAGCCATATTAAGGAAAAAATATTCCCTAAAAAAAGGATAAAGATTCCGGGCAGCAGCCACAGCGTAAATAGCGGCGCAATTAATTGGCGAATTCGCAGAGAAGTGGGATTTTGGCGGAGCATGGCGCATTTGCCGCGGCCATAGGTAAAATATTGCCGGAAGAGCGCGCCAAAGCTTTGCCGGTTGTAGTAAACAGATGTGATGGCGGGAGAAAAATAAATTTTTCCGCCGTTTTTGCGCAAGCGGTAGTTGTATTCATAATCTTCATTTGCGCGCAATGTTTCGTTAAATAACCCGGTTTTAGTAATTGCTTCGCGTTTCCACGCGCCCATATATACCGTATCGGTAAACTGCGCGGCGGCGGCGGTGTGAAACGCGCCCGGAACCGCAAACGGCGTTTTAGCCGCGCAGGCAATTGCTTCGCCGATAGATGTTACCCCCTGCGGCGCAATAGCCCCGCCGACCATATCGGCGCCGCTTTCGCGCAGCGCCTGCACACAAGAATAAATATAGTTTTGCGCGATAATGGTGTGGCCGTCTACTCGAATAATAATATCGCCTTTGGCGTGTTGTATAAGGATATTTATGCCGCACGCCTGTTTTTGTTTTCTGTTTTCTAAAACAGTAACACGGGTTGCTCCGGCTGTTTGGCGGATAATTTCAACAGTGCGATCGCTGCTGCAGCCATCTGCGACAAGAATTTCCATTTTCTCTGGTGGGTATTGCTGTTGCAGCACAGCGTTCAAGCAGTTGGCAATAAATTTTTCTTCATTGCGCACCGGCAAAATTATTGAAACAAACGGCAACTCCGATTGATTATCAACGTCTTGAGTTGCGCCGGTATTATAGTGATCCATGAAAAGTAGCACAGCCTTGCAATATATGAGATTTCACTGTATTGTATTGCGTGATTTCATAATTTTGTCAAGCTGCGATTCAAATGTATCGAAATCAATAGCTCCGCTGGCGTAGCGTTCGCGCAATATTTCTTCGGCAGAAAGGGTTTTAAACTGTTTGCGCGCAGTGTTACGGCGGCGGCGCGCTATCAGCATAAATGGCGCGCTAATCAACAGAAAAACGATTGCTGTGGGAATGAGTATGGCGGCTGCGGCGGCCAATAAACCGATGACCATGCCTACTACTGCCATAATCATGGCTAATCCTATTCCTATTGCAACAATAATTGCTATAGGAATCAAAATCATCAGCGGCCCAAAGCGCATGCCGCGAGAATAATATGAATGGCGGTAATGTCCGTTGAAATGGCGGTGATAACTCATCAGTATTTCGCTCCTAAATATTTCGGCAAAATATCTTATTACTAGCTATCATATCATATTTTGGCCATAATAATCTGTATTTTAGTAACATATTCTTCATTTTGTTTATAAAAGTGAAAACATCACTTTATTTTATTTAAGTTAATTATGGTATGTTTCATTTTTGACAAAGCGCCGCATGATCGTCTGCTTACAAACCGTGCCCCTTGACGGCGTGCGGTAAACAGCATGGCTTTAGCCCTTGCGGACTTTGCATGTATTTGGTATACTATACCATAGAACTAAAACGCTACCGCACGATGCGCGCGCATGGCCAGACATCTTCTATGAAGACTGGCCATGCATAAGAAAATTCATGCCAGAGGCAGTGGCGCGTCTGGTATTTATTATTTCGCCTCTATTGGCCAACCTTTATAAACATGGGAAGTTGCTGATGGCTAAGAATTATACATTGCTTTTTACCCACCCCAGTGGCGCAACCGTAACATTTATTTATGAAAACGGGGAATTAAGCACACTTTCAAAAGGCTTAACTACCACACAGTTTTGGTTATCCAAACATGTGAAGGCGCATTTAATGCGCAATGATAAAGATGATATTGATATTGCCTGCAGGATGATGGAAAGTTTAGGTTTTTCCGAGCAATTAACCGGCCCGCTGCCAGATTTGCTTGCCTCGACTGAAGAAGTGGCAGACTTGAAAGAAGCTTAATACTATTGTCCGATGATTTCTGTGAAGATATTTGGCTGGCGCTTATTCGCTGGTATCGGCTGAATGGCCGCGACTTGCCTTGGCGCCACACCAATGATCCATACGCCATTCTTGTGTCTGAAATTATGTTGCAGCAAACGCAGGTTGAAAGGGCGATCATAAAATACCAGGAATTTTTAGAAACATTCCCTACTTTGCAATCGCTTGCCGCAGCGGCCCCCGCAGATGTTATCCGCGCATGGGCAACATTGGGATATAATTCCCGCGCTATTCGGCTGCAAACTATTGCAAAAATTATCCTCACCCAATATAACGGCGTTTTTCCTTCTGAACCGGAGCAATTACTGCTTTTACCCGGAATTGGCGCTTATACCGCCGGCGCAGTTGCGTGCTTTGCCTTTAAAAAATCTGCCGCAGCAGTAGACACGAATATTCGGCGCACACTTTGGAGAATTTTTAAGGGTGAGGTGTTTAAGCCGGCAAACACTCCAAAAGAAGAATATGCGTTTGCGCAATCAGTCGTTCCGCCAAATGGAGATGACGCCTATTTGTGGAACCAAGCTTTGATGGATTTGGGATCTTCTGTCTGCTTGCCGGCTGCGCCCAAGTGTGATATTTGTCCTCTTATAAATAACTGCCGCGCGGCAGTTATTGCGCGCCGCCACAGCCTTTTCCCCGAAGACGCTTCCGTTGCGCCGATTCTGCGCGCGGCAATAGCCGAGGAATCAGAAAAATATATTGTCGGCAGCCAAAAACGTCCGCAAAAACCGTTCCGCCAAAGCAGCCGTTTTTTTCGCGGCAGGATTATTCATGCGCTGCGAGAGCAACCCGGCGCGATTTTGCTGACCGAACTTGGGCCAATGATAAAACAGGATTGGGAAGAGCATAATCTTTCGTGGCTGGAAGATTTGGTAAGCGGATTGGTTCGCGATAAACTGGCAATATGGGCTGATGACTTGCATATGGCGGCAACGCTGGATGGCGCGTCAACAGATCTTCTGTTGGACTGAATTGAGAAGCTCAGCAGCGGAAATTGGGATGTTTTCGGGCAGTAAACCGGCGTTATAGGCAATTTGCCCCAACACTGAGCGGGGATCTGATCCGGAAAGCCGCATGTGTTGCACTCCTTCTGCGCCGTTCCGCTTTGCGAGTTTGTGATTTTGTGTGTCGCGCACAAGGGGGGTATGTAAAAATTGAGGAATCGGAAACTTCAACAGCTGGTATAACGCTATTTGGCCGGGCGTCGCCTCCACTAAATCTTCCCCGCGAATAACATGAGAAATACGCATCAGCGCGTCATCTACCACCACGGCTAATTGATACGCAAAAACACTGTCGCTGCGCCGCGCGATAAAATCTTTGCGATATAGCGCGGTGGTTGTTTGAACACTGCCCAGCCGGAGATCTTCAAATTGCACCGGTATATTTGCCACGCGCACCTTCCATGCGTATGCGCCTGTTAAAAAATCGGATAGTTTTATATGGCTGGCAGGCCGCGCTGCGCATCTGCATTGGTCTGCTGTATCAGCTGCGCTATCGGATAGCCGCCGCATGGCGCGTGTGCAATCGCAAGGATATAACATATCCATTGCGTATAAGCGCTGCAAATATGCGCGGTAGATATCTTCACGCTGCGATTGCCAATATGGGCCGTAGGCTCCGCCAACATATGGGCCTTCATCCCAGTCTAGTCCCAACCATTGCAAATCATCCATAATGCTTTGGGCAGAACCCGGACGGGAACGCGGCAAATCGGTGTCTTCAATTCGCAGCGCAAATATCCCATTGTGGCGGCGCGCATGCAGCCATGCAAAAGATCGGA
>JAKAOI010000272.1 GCA_021812265.1 Chloroflexota bacterium
GATCTACAAGGGCAATGGTCTGCGGATGTTCTTCCAGCAGAAAATCCGCCAGCTGATTGCGATCCACATCGCGCAAAAATTGAAACGGCGCGTTATATCCGCCTTGTGCGCTTAATCGTTTGATAATATCATCGGCTGCGGTTGGACCGATTGCTCTGGCAAGTATCTGCCGGGCAACATCTATTCCGCCAACGGATCCGAAGGTGGCAATGCCGCTGCGTTCTAAACCTTCCTCAATGACCGCCACAGTTACCATGGGGTCATAGCGTTTCAGCTGCATCATTTCTGCGATAACCCGTTCTACAATATTAGGCGGCAATAATTTCAACACATCAGCTGATATTTCCGGGCCTAAATTTGCCAGAAGGATCGCAGATTTTTGCTTGCCATTCGGCAATTTTGTTGCAACCTGTGTATTTGGCGTGTTAGCTAAAGACATAGACATAGTGTATTACCTCGGTTATCCTTCTTCGTACCAGCCGACAATAACATTTGCCAGCATTTCCGGATGTTCTCTCGCCAAATCCATTAAATTTTCTTTTAACGATTGCTGGCGGGCTTGTTCAGCTTCGTCAATCATCATTTCATTGTAGTGATGTTCAATTTGTCCGTTTGCGCCTATGGTTACTAGCGACTTATCACCGGATGGCAGCGACGCCGCTCCGTTAGCAACGAGCATTTCCGATTCAGTCAGCGGCTTGCCGTCTAAACCGATAGCAATGCGTTTATCATCGACTAAAGTAACCGTTGTAGTAGCTTTAGATTTTGTTCTTCGTGTTGCCCGGAAGGCAAATATCAGTAACGCTAGCGCCACTATCGCTAAAGCAATACCTTGGAGCAGTATTGAAGTCAGTTGATTTTGCTGTTGTGTTTTCAGTGCGCTTTGCGTTGCGGCGCTGGTTGCATTGCTGAATGGCATAGCTGTTACGGTTATTTGGTCGCCGCGGGTAGTATCTAAACCGATAGCGTTTGCAACTGCAGATTGCACTGATGATAATGTAGCCGGTGAATAGGTTCCGTTTAACACAACAGCAACGGTCAGCCGCTGAATAGACCCTGGCGCTTTAATTAAATGCTGCACTGTTTGCGTTACATCGTAGGTTGTTTGGCTTTGATTTTGCACATATTGATTGCCTGATGAAGCTCCTGCCGCAGCTGTTGGTGTGGGAACAAGATTGCTTGCTGTGCCCGGAACACCTGATGGAGTTACCGTGCCTTGTCCATTGGAAGTAATGTTATTAATACTTTGCGACGCAATTGCGCTTGGTGTTGGGCTATATGTGGTGGTGTCTTGCTGTAATTGATCCCAATTCAGCGAGGCGTTTACCCGAACCACCGATTTACCCGGACCAAGAATGGAGTTCAGCATGCTTTGCGCTTCAAGGCTTAATGTTTGTTCGTACTGCTGCTGCACTTGCATGGCGGTGCCGTAAGTTGTGGAATTTACACCGTTAGCAAGCGAAGAATCCAGTACGACTTGTGACAAATTATTTCCATTTGAATCTACCACTGTAACATTTTGCGGTGTTAGCCCTTGCACCGAACTGGCAACTAAATGCATAATGGCGTTTACTTGCGAAGTTTGCAATGATGCGCCCGGCGTCAACTGCAGCATAACCGAGGCAGTGGCGCTATCTTGGGTAGATGTATATAGCGAACTTTGCGGAAGAACGATACTGACACTTGCTTGCTGCACCCCATTGATATTTTCGATAGTTCTTGTTAACTGCCCCTCAAGCGCACGCTGATAATCTACTTGCTGCAAAAAATCAGTTAAGTTCAGCGGGTTTGTTTTATCAAATATTTCAAAACCAACTACACCTTGACTGGGAAGTCCTTGGCCTGCAAGCATGAGGCGGGTAGAGTCTACGACACTGGCAGGGACCAAAATGACCGTGCCGTTGTCGCTGATTTCATAAGGTATTTTCTGCCCTTTCAGTACATTAACGATGTTTGATGCGTCTGTTGGCTGCAGATTACTGAATAAAACATCATATTGTGTTTGCTGAGACCAAACCACTACACCAATAACCAACGCCATGGTGATAATTGATCCGGCTATGAGCGCGATTTTTTGCGGTTTGGTAATATGCTGCCACCATTCCCGCAGCCTATTCAGCCAAAATGAAGGACCCTGCTGCATTGTTGTTTCCCCCTTTCACTCTCTTTTTTAGACCTGTAATTGCATCATTTGATTGTATGCGTCGAGTACTTTATTGCGAACCTGTGTTGCAAGATCCAGCGTAACCGACGCTTGCGCCATAGCGATCATTACGCTATGAATATCGGTAGATTGCCCCGTAGCTAATTGCCCCGCCAAGGTATTTGCCTGTTGATCGGTTGTATTCACTGCGTTTATCATTTGCCCGACCAAATTTGTAAAATCTTGGGCTGCGCTTGCCACATTGGAACCGGAGGAAGATCCGGCGCCGGAGCTGATAGGCGGAATTTGAATAGTTGTAATTGGGCTTAATCCAACTCCGCTGGCTGCTGATATATTCACGTATTCCCTTACTTTCTATCGGCAAATAACACAAGAACATAAATATATCTGTCAAATGGGGGATATATTTATTCCGTATACACCGATATGTCATCCCTTACTTAATGGTAAGCGCTTGGTTTGCAGTTGTTTTTAATGAATTTATGGCGGTTACATTAGCTGAATATGCTCGTGTAGCGCTCATCATATCCGACATTTCCGTTACCAAATCTACATTGGGGTATCTCACATAACCGCTTGTGTTGGCTAACGGGTTACGCGGATCATAAACGAGCCTTCCCGGTGTTGGATCTTTATAGATAGAAATGACTTCTACACCATTGGAAAGCGGCTGTTGAACACCGCCGGGATATGGGGTTGGCGGTATCGGCGGCGAGAACGGAAACTGGGAGTTTTCAATAGATTGGAAAACAGCTTCAGCGCGCTGATACGGTCCGCCCTGCGGTGTTTGCGTAGTATTGATGTTTGCGATATTATCTGAAATGGTATTCATGCGAGTTTGTTCGGCAACCAAACCAGACGAAAGCACAGACATAGAATCAAAAAAACTCACTGGTTATCTCCTGCCAATCAGACAAATCTTCCGTAACGTCTCATATGGCGTTTTTATGATAACAGAGAAAACGCTAGATCCTTTAGGGGCAAATGTCCATAATTCTGCGTGCTAAATACCATTAAGCGCGGCGGCATTCATCCAATAACTGCCATGAACGCAGGGTATGTTCAAAATGGGCGGTAAACAGCGCCCGCAAAATATGTTCTACATCATTGCGAACAACGGGATCTATGCGCATAACCGGCAAGGCGTTCCAATCAGTTCGTTGCATAAAGCGAAGAATTTTTAAAACAATGAGCGGCAGAGTGCGTGTGGAAACTCGCAAGCATTGCGGGCATAGCGCGCCGCCCAGCGCTGCGTTAAAGCCATTATTTTCTGTGGGGAATAGTTCGGCTCCGCAGTTTACACATGTGGTAAATTCGGGACGGTACCCAAAAGCGTCCATCAGCCGCAGTTCAAAATAACGCAGCGCCGCCCAGCCTTTGCCGTTTGGTCCGCATTCGACGCGCTGTTCATGTTCGGGGGACAGCCAAATTTCAGCGTCGGTATTTAGCCGGCGCAGCGTATCCAATGTCAGGGCATAAATTGCGCGAAATTGATAGCCATCTTCCAGCGATCGATCGATACATTCCGCTACTGTTAACGCGGCGGCTCCATGCCAAGGAGAATCACGCAAATATTCAAACCGTTCTTTTATAACCGCCTGTGTCATAATATCCAAGTCGCGCCCGCGCGCAAACGCAAAATCCGAGCGCACCAAAACATCCGCCGAACCAGCCAAAGAGCTGGTTACTTTGCGTGAGCCTTTGGCGGCGGCGCGAATTTTTCCATATATCGGCGAAAAAATACTGACTATTCTATCTGCTTCACCGACAGGCATATGGCGAAGGATAATACCTTCACTTGAATAAGAACGTGGCTGAGATGGCATAGTATGGTATATGCGCAAGCGCGGCGGCGCATGTTTCCTTTTGACGAATATTTGATATTCCGCATAAGCTGTTGCGGATCTTTGATTTTCTGCGCATGAGTGATGCGCTGATTTCACAAGTGATTTGAACTTTATTTAAATCATACCATCAAAAATACAATTCATTCATCACAAGAT